>CAXBEC010000531.1:0-2875 GCA_963974145.1 uncultured Alphaproteobacteria bacterium
CTGTGCGCCGGAGGATGTGCGACATGACGGACAGGCGGCGGCATCACGATATGGGCGGGGTTCCGGAAACGGAGCCGATCTCGCAGGCGGGGCATTCGCTGGAACCCTGGGAAAAACGGGTCGATGCGATCAAGGCGCTGTTGTCGGATGACAGGCGCAAACTGCTGACCACCGACGAGATGCGGCGCGGGATCGAGGATCTGGGCGCCGATGCCTATGAACGCTACAGCTATTACGAACGCTGGATCGCGTCGGTCACCAACAACATGCTGGAAAAGAAGGTGTTCACCGTGGACGAACTGGGCCGCAAGATGGCCGAGATCGAGGCGCGGCAGGACAACAAGCCGTTATGAGCGCGCGCTACAATACCGGCGATGCCGTCCGCGTGCGGACCGCGTTTCCGCCGGGGCATTGCCGCACCCCGTTCTACTGCCGGGGCAAGTCCGGCACGATCGTGCGCTATTGCGGTGAATTCCGGAACCCGGAAGAACTCGCTTATGGCGCCTATGAGGGGCCGCTGACGCCGATGTACCGGGTCCGCTTTGCGCAGACCGACCTGTGGCCGGATTATGACGGCCCGGCGCAGGACAAATGCGAAATCGAAATCTACGAACACTGGCTGGTGCCGGCGGAGGGAGCGGATCATGCATGACGATCATCACGACCATGGCCATGACCACGGCCTGTACGAGGTCGACCCGCTGCATTACCACCCGCCGCAGCCGGACCTGGAAGACTCGAAGCTGACCCATCACCAGATCATGCAGATGGCGGTGGCCGAACTGCTGATCGAAAAGAACATCATCACGGCGGACGAACTGCGCGCCCAGGTCGATTTCATGGATTCGATCACCCCGGCGCGCGGCGCAACCCTGGTGGCGCGGGCCTGGACCGATCCGGCGTTCAAGCAACGGCTGGTGGCGGATTCGAAGAAGGCGGCGGCGGAAATCGGCATGGAACTCGGGCCGATCCCGATTCTGGTGATGGAAAACACGCCGAAGGTTCATAACCTGATCGTCTGCACCCTGTGTTCCTGCTATCCCAAAATGCTCCTCGGTACGCCGCCCGACTGGTACAAATCCCGCAGCTATCGCCGCCGCGCGATCAGCGAACCGCGCAAGGTGCTGTCCGAGTTCGGCACGGATCTCAGCGATGATATCGAATTGCGGGTTCATGACAGCACCGCCGACATGCGCTACATGGTGCTGCCGATGCGGCCCGATGGCACGGAGGGGATGGATGAGGCGGCGCTGGCCGCTCTCGTCACGCGGGACTGTATGGTCGGGGTGGCGTTGCCGCGCGCATGATCATTCGCACCCTTTCCCTGTTTGCCGTCCTGCTGCTTCTCGGCGGCTGTTATGTGCCGGCCAAGTTCCAGGCCGATCTGAATATCGATGAAAGCGGCAAGTTCGCCTTTCGGTACAACGGGAATATCCTGGCGGTGACATTGCTGCGCAAGCTCAGCTTCGGCGAGGTCACAAAGGAAAATCTGGCGGAAAATGCCGCCATCTATGAGCGCGACCTTGCCCGGGATT
Organism: uncultured Alphaproteobacteria bacterium; assembly: GCA_963974145.1. GTDB lineage: Bacteria > Pseudomonadota > Alphaproteobacteria > UBA8366 > MarineAlpha4-Bin1. The sequence goes on from CAXBEC010000531.1 coordinate 1,536, forward strand.
CCGGTTTCCGGAAAATCGAACATCTGGAAGGGGCCATGTTCGGTGTCGAGTTCGACCGGCAGGGCGATATCCTGAAGGAAAAGACTTTCAGCTTCGTGCGGTCCAACGCGCTGTTCCTGGCAATGAAACGGCGCCGGGACGGGCTGATCGAGGTTTTCGGCAGCCGGCCACCGAAAAATCTGGTCGATGCCCTGATCGATTACGGTTTCGACGTGCGCGGCGTCTTCCGCATCTGGACGAATGCGAAAGTCATTTCCCACAACGCGCCGCAGTCGCGGGAAGACAGTTCGCCGAAGGTCTATCAGTGGAATATCAAATCAATGCGTGATACGCCGCCCGAGCTGATACTCGAGCCAAAGCCATAACCGCTGCGGCGGACCGATGAGCGGCTATCTCGGCCTTTTTCTGACCGCGCTGCTGGCGGCGACGCTGATCCCCGTATCCTCGGAAGCGGTCCTGGCGGCGCTCAGCCTTGCGGAGGGGGCGGAACTGGTCCTGCTGGTTTCTGTTGCCAGTCTGGGAAATACACTGGGCGCTGTGGTGAACTGGCTGCTGGGGCGCTATTGCCTGCACTGGCAGGACCGGCGCTGGTTTCCGGTATCGCGGGAAACGCTGTCGCGTGCATCAGAACGGTTTCGCCGCTTCGGCCTGTGGTCGCTGCTGTTTGCCTGGCTGCCCATTATCGGCGACCCGCTGACATTCGTGGCCGGGGTGTTGCGGGTGAATTTCTGGGTATTCGTGATTCTGACCGGAACCGGCAAGACGGCGCGTTATGCCGTCATTGCCGTATTCGCGGATCAGGTATTCGGGTAAGGCGTTAATTTCAATAAGCCAGACCAGATTCACATGGCAGTTGGATCGCCCGAGACGATTCCAACCCGCCATGATCTGATCTACGCCGCCTTGTAGATACCCGCCTTCTTGACGCCTTCATCGACGTAGGATTCGAACTGCTTGAAGTTCGCCTCGAACCGGCCACGCAGATCACCGGCTGTCGAATCATAGGCTGACTTGTCCTGCCAGGTATTGCGCGGCTGCAACACATCGGAAGGGACGTCGGGGCAGGCATCCGGCACATGCAGGCCGAAATTCGGATCCTTGGTTTCCGCCACCTGGGCCAGGCGGCCGTCGAGCGCCGCGCGGACCATGGAACGGGTGTGGGAAATCTTCATCCGCGACCCGGTGCCGTAGGAACCGCCGGACCAGCCGGTATTGACCAGCCAGCAGCGTGCGCCCGTCTGGGCGATGCGCTCGCCCAGCATCTTCGCATAGACCGATGGATGGCGCGGCATGAACGGTGCGCCGAAACAGGTCGAGAACGTCGCCTGCGGTTCGGTGAC
>CAXBEC010000532.1:0-2863 GCA_963974145.1 uncultured Alphaproteobacteria bacterium
GGTCCATACTTGCCTCGGTCATGCTGTATCCCCTTCTTTTGTCATCACGATCTGGCCCCGTACATTCACGGTCGCGCCAAACCCGTTGGTCACCAGGGTTGTTGTTTCGTCCTCGACGATGATCGCCGGGCCGGACAGCGCCGCGCCGGGACGCAGGCTGTCGCGGGCATAGACATCCGCCTCGATCCACGCACCGGCCGCCGGGTCAAACAGGCGGTGCCGGTCTTCCGGTTCCGGCCGGTAAGGTTCGGGCACCCCGCCGGCATCCTCCAATGGAGGCCGGTCGGTCGCCAGTGACAGGGTCCAGGTCATGACCTCGACACTGAGATTGGGAATGGTCCGGCTGAACAGCGCGCTATAGGCCTCCGCGAACCAGCCGGACAGGTCGTCCCCGGCTTCCGCTCCGAATGTCCCGGTCGGGATCGGCACCATGATCTCGTGTCCCTGCCCGCGATAGCGCATATAGGCGCCGCGTGTCTCCACCAGTTCCTCATCCGGCGCCCCCATGCGGACCACCGCTTCGGCCTCCTCGCGCATGCCGGCGAACAGCGCATTGACGGCATCCGGATCGAATTGGCGCATGTCCATATAGCGCGTCCGCACGACCTCATAGGTGATCTGGGCCCGCAGGAACCCGATGGCGGAACCGACACCGGCGCCTTTCGGCACCACCACGGTATCGATGCCCAGCTTGTCCGCCAGCCGTGCTGCATGCAGCGGCGCTGCGCCACCGAAAGCCACCAGCGAACGGCCGACCATGTCCTTGCCGTTCTCGATCGCATGCACCCGGGCGGCATTGGCCATGTGTTCGTCGACAATCTCGGAAATTCCGGAAGCACCGATATGGGTTTCCAGTTTCAGCCGGGTCCCGATCACGCGGTCGATCGCCGATGCGGCGTTCTCCGGTTTCAGGGTCACCTGCCCCCCGGCGAACCGGGTCGGGTCGATCCGCCCGAGCACCACATCGCCATCGGTAACCGTCGGCCGGTCGCCGCCATTGCCGTAACAGGCAGGGCCCGGTACGGAGCCGGCGCTGCCCGGGCCGACGCGGATCCGGCCCAGCGTGTCGACATCGGCGATCGAGCCGCCGCCCGCGCCGATTTCGACCATGTCGATGACCGGGATACGCAGGGGCAACCCGCTGCCCTTCAGGTAGCGGTACATGCGCGCCACCTCGAAGGAGCGGGCGATATGCGGCGTGAAGTCGTCAATCAGCGTGATCTTCGCGGTCGTCCCGCCCATGTCGAAGGACAGGGCAAGCGTCAGGTCGTTCTCGCGCGCGATGTCGCGCGCCAGGATGGCACCGCCCGCGGGACCCGATTCAACCAGCCGGATCGGCTTGGCGATGGCCGTTTCCACGGTGGTGACATCATCAGCAGCAGCGGACAGTCCAGCCCGTTCTGGCGCAGGTTGTCCTGCAGCCGCGCCAGATACCCGGCCATCATCGGCTGCACATAGGCATTGGCGCAGGCGGTGGACATGCGGTCGTATTCGCGGATTTCCGGGCAGACATCGGATGAAATCGTGATCGACACGCCCGGCAGCGCCGCGGCCAGGATATCGCGCGCCCGGACTTCATGCGCGTCATTGGCATAGCTGTGCAGGAAGCAGATTGCGATGGCTTCGAATTTTCCCTCTTTCAGCGGCGCCACCAGCGCCCGCAGGGCATCCTCGTCGAGATCCATCAGCACCGACCCGTCGGCGGCCAGCCGTTCGGGGACCGTAAACCGGTGTTCACGGCTGACCAGCGGTTCCGGCCGCTCCATGTACAGGTCGTATTGTTCGAAGCGGTGCTCATAGGCGATTTCGATGGAATCGCGGAACCCCTCCGTCGTCAGCAGCGCGGTATGGGCGCCCTTGCGTTCGATCAGCGCGTTCGTCGCCAGGGTCGTGCCATGGATGACCAGCCCGACGTCAGATGCCGACACCCCCGTGCGATTGAGGATCTCGCCGATCCCGTCCAGTACAGCGCGTTCCGGCGCCGCCGGCGTGGTCAGCAGTTTCAGACTGCTCTGCCCGCCATCATGTTCAAGAACGACATCGGTGAACGTTCCTCCGATATCAACTGCCAGCCGTGCGCCACCATTCATACTGTCATGTACTCCTGTTAAGGTGTTTTCCACACCTCCCAATACCCTGACAATGAAGAGCTTTTGAATTCAGGTCCAGAATTTATTGTGCGTCGCACAATATTTTCTGCCGTGGCTGCGTTATCCGACAGGCGCAAAGCGGCCTTCAGCGCTGCGCCGAAAGTTGGAAGAACCCTGGCCGCTGCCGCACCCTCATCCCCGTGGATTGCGTGGCCTGTCGCTGTTCCGGCTGACGCGCCGCCATGACTTTCGCGAAAAAGATTGGGTCAGTCGGGAACCGTCAGGTAGTGGATACTGAAAAGCCGGTCCGGGTCGGTCCAGACCGCGCCGGATTCGAAACCCGCGTCCCGTGCCAGGGCCGTGAATTCGTCAATTGTGTATTTGTGGGAATTTTCGGAATGGATCAGTTCGCCTGCGTCAAGCGGGAACCGGTCGTCGCCGATGACGATTTCCTGATCCCGCAGGCTGCGCAGATGCATTTCAACGCGCCCTTCGGCCTCGTTATAGAAGGCGACATGTTCAAAGGAATCGGTGTCCAGCTCTGCGCGCAGTTCACGCTTCATCCGATGGAGCAGGTTCAGGTTGAAACCGGCTGTGTAACCCGCGGCATCGTTATAGGCGGCGTTCAGCCGGGCCGGATCCTTCTTCAGATCGACACCAATCAGCAACGCGCCGCCGGGGCCGAGCACACGGCGGATCAGGGCCATGAAACTGCCGGCCTCGGTCGGTGTGAAATTGCCGATGGTTGAACCGGGGAAGAACCCGAGCCGCCG
>CAXBEC010000533.1:0-2854 GCA_963974145.1 uncultured Alphaproteobacteria bacterium
GGCCGTGCGCACGGGTTCCGCAAGCGGCGCATTGACGGGGCGTACTGTCAGGTTTCGGACGATCAGCGTGTCGGACATGGCCCTAACCGGCCATCAGGTCGGCCAGTTCGCCCATATCGCTGACGATCAGGTCGGGCTGGTGCGGGGTCTGTCCATAGGGGCGCTTGCGCCGGTCGATGAAGGCCGTGCGCATGCCAAAGGACTTGGCGCCCGTGCAATCGAAAGTGTGGTTGGCGACGAACAGGATGGAAGACCGGTCCAGCCCGAGAATTTCCGCCGCAACCTCGTAGGTCCTGTAATGCGGCTTGAAATAGCCCGCCGCCTGCACGGAGATCGTTTCATCGAACTCGAACCCGATATGGCGTTTGGCATTCTCCAGCATATCCGGGTCGCCATTGGACAGGATGGCCAGACGGTATTTTCGTTTCAGGCGGTGCAGCGCATCGGGCACTTCGGGAAACGGTTCCAGCCGTTCGATCGCCGCAACCAGCATTTCGACCTCCGCCGAGCTATGCGCTATGCCGGCGCGATCCAGCGCGAAATCCACCGAACGGTGCCCGATTTCACGATAGGTGGTATGCCCGCGGTCGCACAGCGAATCGATCATCGAATTTTCGAAATGGGTGCGCCGCCACCAGGTGACGAAGCGGTGCGGGTCCGTGGTCGCGCCCTTTTCCGCGAAATAGGCCGCAACAACGGTCGTCAGCCCGGTCTGCATGTCCACGACCGTGCCATACTGGTCGAAGACCAGCGCCTTCACCTCGCGCTTCAGCACATCGATTTCGTTCATCTCTCCGCTCCGCTTGTTGTCCGAAGCCATGTTTGACACGGCGCCGGAGATAGAACAAATATATCGTTTATATAACTACTATATAAATATTAAATATCATGCTTGACCTGAAGCAATTGCGGACCTTCGCGGAAATCGCGGAATGCGGCAGCTTTTCGCGGGCTGCGGAACGGTTGCGTATCGCGCAGCCCGCCCTGACCCGCCAGATCCACCTGCTGGAAGCGGATATCAACACCCGCCTGCTCGACCGGCACAGCCGCGGCGTCGACCTGACCGAGGAAGGCCGGGCATTCCTGGCCCGAGCAAGGGAAATATTGCGGGAGGCCGAGCGCACCAGAGAGGAATTTCGCGCCCGCGCCGGCACCGTTTCAGGGCCGGTCGCGCTGGCCGTCGCGCCGGCCATGGTGGATTTCTTCCTGGGTGACCTGATGGACACCTACGCGCAGGATTACCCGGCCGTCCGCATCGAAGTCGTGGAAGGGTTCACCGGCTATATCGAGGAATGGCTGATCGCCGGACGGGTCGACCTCGCGGTCCTGTACGATCCCCGCCCGGACAGGCGCATCATCCGCGAACCGCTTGTGCAGGAGCGGCTCTTCGTCATCGGCGCGCCGGCGATGGCGTTGACGCCGGACCGCCCCTGCCCGCTGGCATCGCTGGCGACCGAACGGCTGGTCACCGCAAGCCGCGACCAGCGGCTCCGGGATGTGATCGAAGATGCGGCGAGCGCGGCCGGAATCGCGCTTGAAATCGCCATCGAGGCCAATTCACTCAACGTGCACAAGGCGCTCGTGCGCAAGGGCCTTGGCGTTTCCATCCTCCCCTATGGCGCGGTGGCGGATGAGGTCACACGCGGCGAACTCTGCGCCGCGCCCATCACCGAGCCGGAAATCTGCTGGCAGGTGACGCTGGCGACACCCGCCCTCAGCCGCCCCTCAACCGCTGCGCGGATACTGGCGGATACCATCCGGCAGGCCGTTGCAGTCCGTGCGGAAAACGGCACATGGCCGGGTCAGGTCTGATGCGCGGCTGTTACAGGATCTCGAACACGTCATACAACGCCTTGTCCGGCAGCCGTCGCCCGACGCCGACCGAGACGATCCGGTTCAGCCATTCATATTTCGGCGATGCGGTTTCAAAGAACGGGGCATTGCGCAGGTAATATTCGGACGGGTCGACGGTTTCCCCGTTGGCGATCCGCTGCATCACTTCCGGCGAGCCGTGCCGGACGCCCGTGTAATACATGTGGATCAGCGCATCATCATCGGTGCGCAGCATCATGCGGACATTCGGCGTCATCGCGCCATCGGCACGGACAAGTTTCTGATCCATCCCGCCATCCAGCACCTCGCCGCGCAACCGCGGCCCTTCGAAGCTGCCCGGCCCCAGCAGGTCGATATGGCGCGTCCCGAATTGCGTCTGTCCGACATCAATGAATTTCGAAACCCCGACGGTGATCGTGAACAGGTATTCGGATTTGAGTTCCGGCATGAATTTCCCTTCCCATTAATTGCGACCACAAGCATAGCCGGGCGGAGCGTTCCGCCACCAAAGAAAAACCCCCGTCAGGATTGCGGGGGTTTTTATGTTTCGGCTTGCGCTGGTAAAGCTTGCCGCTGGGTCTGATGCGATGACCGAATTGCCGGACAATCGTGGCGAGCGCATTGCGCCGCCGCGGGGGCCGCTGACCTTGTTTCATAACCTGTTCTCCTGCTTCGTGATCACGCGTATCTGGCGTGTTCCGAGGCAGAATGCAAGTCATTCGTCCGGCTGCAACCCCTGGCGGAACCGGTCCTGGTTCGCCACATAGAAGGCGACCGTTTCCGCGATCATCGCCATATCGGCATCCGTGGTCTTGCGGATTACCCGGCCGGGCGTGCCCATGACGACCGAATTGTCAGGGATTTCCTTCAGGTCGGGCACGAGCGACCGCGCGCCGATAATACAGTTGCGTCCGATCCTGACACCGTTCAGGACGACAGCGCCAATACCGATCAGCGAGCCGTCGCCGACCGTGCATCCGTGCAGGATCGCCCCGTGACCGATCGTGACGTTATTGCCGAC
>CAXBEC010000534.1:0-2851 GCA_963974145.1 uncultured Alphaproteobacteria bacterium
CTGTCGTTCTTCATCAAGGCGGCGATTATCGCGCTGAAGGAGATTCCCGCGGTGAATGCGGAAATCCGCGGCGATGAGCTGATTTACAAGAACTATTACGATATCGGCATCGCCGTCGGCACGCCGCAGGGGCTGGTCGTGCCAGTGCTGCGCGATGCGGACAAGCTGAGCTTCGCCGGGATCGAAAGCACCATCGCCGATTTTGGCCGCCGCGCAAGGGATGGTAAGCTGACCATCGCGGAAATGACGGGCGGTACGTTCACCATTTCCAATGGCGGCGTTTACGGGTCGCTGCTGTCGATGCCGATCCTGAATACGCCGCAGTCGGGCATCCTGGGTATGCACAAGATCCAGAAGCGGCCGATGGCGGTTGGCGACGAGGTGAAGATCTGCAACATGATGTATCTGGCGCTGTCCTATGACCACCGCATCGTCGATGGCCGTGAGGCAGTTACATTCGTCGTCCGTATGAAAGAACTGCTGGAAGATCCGCAGCGTCTGTTGATCGACGTCTGACCCCGAGGGCGTCTTCCACGCGACGTCCGGCGCTATTCAATAACGCGGCAGATAACCTGGGCGACAGTCAGTTGCCGCCGCAGGGCATCGCCGTATTTGACGAAATTTTCCATCGTCGGGCCGGAAACGTCCAGATCGGCCGATTGCCGCCCGTTCGGCTGGATATTTGCGGCTTTGAGCAGTTGTTCCATCGATTGCGGCGCCGTTGTGAATATCCGTCCCCGCCGTTTGCTGCCGGCAAATGTCACGCCGATGATTTCTCCCCTGCTGTTGACGGCGGGACCGCCGCTGATGCCACCCAGCCGGTCAAAGTCCGGCGCCCGGGCGGTTTCGGCCCAGGCAATCGCAGGTTCGGTGATACGATATCGCCCGATTGATCGCGCCCGCAGACGCCCGATCAGTTTCGACGTTGCCTGACCTGGCCGCGAGCCTGGAAAGCCGAAATGATACCCTGCCTGATTGACGCGCAGGGGGGCGCTTGCAATTGCCATGGCGGGTGACTGCCGTCTGGTCCATAGAATGGCCATGTCGGCGCGCGGATTGATTTCGACCCTGTCGGCGGCGATGGCGCGTCGGTCGCCGATAATAATGCCGACCTTGTCGCATCCGTCGACCACATGCCGCGCGGTCAGCCATACGCCGTCATCGCGAATGGCGAAGGCGGTTCCCACGCTGTTCCGTTTGGGGCCGACCTCGATATCGGCAACAGGGTCGAGCCGCCCCGGCGGCGCGAGTTCGGGGCCCCCGTCCGGCGCCAATTCAATTGGCGGCCGGCGGCTGACAGGCCCGCCGGAATCGCCTTCCAGATACGACCCGATCGCCTGCGTGATGATGACCAGCACGAAAACGATCAACGGATACCGAGCGCTGCCTTTCACTTTGGGTCAGCCTGAAACAGCTGCCGCGGTTATTGCCGCAACCGACAGTTTTACGGCGGACAGCAGGATGGCCGCGCCAATTTCGCCATTGGTGATACGGGCCGGCAGGTCTTTCAGCAGGAAGTCTATGAGACGGTATACCGCCAGCATGATCAGCAGGGTTACAATACCCCAGACCAGAATATCGATGACGTTAACGCTGACCGCCATGCAGAACGCCAGCGGGATGGCCAGACTCAGAATCGCGCCGGACAGGGCAATCGCCGCTGCTGTATTCCCTTCCCGGACGAGCTGCAGTTCCCGGTAGGGTGTGATTGCCTCATAGGCGAATACGCCGATGATCAGGATCGAAAGGGTGACGCTGAAATGAAGAATGAGGGTGGGAAAGCCGCTGCCGAGACTTGCTAGTATTGCTTCCATGCCGCTGATCCTGTCTGGTCTGTGTTGTCGCGTGAACGGCGATGCGGGCTAGGATGCGTGTTTTTTGTCGAATTCCCAGACATCCTCGAAGCCCATCAACTTGGACATTTCCGGGAAGGGGTAGAGCAGGTCCTGTACCGAAGTGCTGTCACCATGCTCTTTCAAAGCGTCGTAAACGGTATCGAAGACCTGCGCCGCGGCCAGGAACCCGGTAGCCGGATAGATGGCGACCGAGTAACCGATTGCCTGATAGCGCTCGCGCGTCAGGATCGGCGTCACCCCGCCATCGGAGACGTTGATCAGTTGCGGCGTGTCGAAGCTGCGGCAGATCTGTTCCATTTCCGCTTCACTCGTTGGCGCTTCGACAAACAACACGTCCGCGCCGGCTTTCGCACAGGCCTCGGCCCGGCGCAGCGCATCATCCAGCCCGTGCACCGCGCGTGCATCGGTACGCGCGATGATCAGTGTATCGTCATTACGCCGGCTTTCCACCGCGACCTGGATGCGGCGGACCATCTCTTCCTGGGAGACGACTTTCTTGCCGGGGGTGTGACCGCATTTTTTCGGAAATTCCTGATCCTCGATCTGGATACCGGCGGCGCCGGCCGCTTCATAGCCGCGGATGGTTTCCCGAATATTCAACAGCCCGCCATAACCCGTATCCGCATCGGCGATCAGGGGCGTTGTCGTGCCGTCCACAATCTGTGCGACCCGGTCCAGCATCTGCGTATAGCTGGCAATTCCCGCATCCGGCAGCCCCAGATACGAGGCGACCACGCCATAACCGGTCATATACAATGCGTCGAAACCCTTGCGGTCCGCGACCTTGGCGGAGATCATTTCAAACACGCCGGGCGCGATAAGTATTTCGTCTGATTTCAGGCGGTCGCGCAGCGATGGTCGCAAAGTAGGGCTCATAGGTGTTACCTCCGGGTTTATGGCATTCCTGAGTGTTCTAATTGGACGGCAATTGAGCACGCCTGCCCGGTTTGCGGCAAGCCGGCAGCAGGAATGTCAGGCAGGAATGGTCGCCCTGC
>CAXBEC010000535.1:0-2850 GCA_963974145.1 uncultured Alphaproteobacteria bacterium
GCTTCAGGTCCGGACGCATATGCGGATACAGGTACCGGTTAACGCAATCCTTGACGAGGCGGAAGTGACTCATCGGCAAGGATGCGGGCAGGTCGTATTTCAGGATTTCGTATACGTCTTCGTTTTCGGGCTCGGTAAAATAACCGAACAGGCGCGGGCCATCCTCCAGTTCGATCCACGGGTCGTCATCAGCACCATAGGACAGTTTCGGCGCCAGTGCGGCGATCTCGCGCAGCAGGCAGGCGTAGCGGCTGCGCCACCGGGCACGATATCCCGGAACCAGGTTTTTGATTCTGACTGGTATCGTCATGCTGAACGTGCGGCGAGAATGTGCCTTTCCCGGGGGTCGTAGTCGGCCAGGAAACGTATGCGATCAAGTGTCGTGGAAGGTATTCGGTCGATGAAGCGCTCGAAGACCTCGATATCATCGATCGAAACAGCCGTATTGCCAAAACCGGAGGCGATGTTGGTGTTGCGGGGTGGCAGGGCTTCGATCCGGTTATGTGTGATGCCAAGCGCGGAAAAATGCCGGGACATGGTTTCGGCGTTGTTCATATCTTCGGTTCGAATTTCAACGACCCGGGGCAGGTCATATTCCGCAGCCAGCGCGTCGCCCCGCAGGTAAGTTTCGCACCAGGACCAGAGGTAAAGCTCTCCGGCGCCAAGGTCTTCGGGGTCGAGAGTCAGTTGATTGAACCGGCTGCCGGGACTGTTGTTGTCCAGATAGAAATTCTTCGACCGGTTCAGGTAACTGCGCATATTCTGGATTGGATCACGGATCAGATGAATGAGTGTCGCATCACCGAGTATGCGGATCGTGTGGCGGTGCAGGCCGTGCACGAAATGCTTGCTTATGTCGGCAACCAGCGCCGCCTTATGGCGTGCCGCCTGACGCAACATCCAGTCGACGCGGGCTTGCGCCATCTGTTCCAGCGCGGCTTCGTCACCATTGTCGAAGGCCGTCAATACCCTGCCGCGGCCCAGCAATTCGTGGGTTTCGATAAAGCGGCGGCGAAACCGTCGTTCGAGATTGCCTGCCGGGCCGGGCAGGATCGGGTTGATCTGTGGTTCTTCGAACAGTGCCAGGCAATCCGGCACAAACCGTTCAAAAAAACCGGTCAGGGACGCCTGCCCGCTGCGGCCAGTAGAAACAGTGAAAATGAAACGAGGCATATCGCCGGTCATGACCCGTTACCGCCCGCAATCATGCTGAAGGCAAGCGGTGTACCGCGTGGTATGTCGCGCGTGGCGCGTTTGCCGAGGATCTCGGGTAAATGTTTGGGGGGCAGGCCGAAACCGGGCCGGATCGAGCGGGTGTTGCGGGGGGTCAGTATTTCCCCTTCACGGATATCCGCGACGGCATAAAGCGAGCGGCGGAACTGCACATTGCCGCGTTCGCTTTCCGTGCGTTCGTAATTAACCCCGCCAAGTGCCTGCCAGGCTGTCAGCGTGCCCTCTACAAGTTGTTCGAGTTCGGCTGGTTCAAGCGAAAATGCGGAATCCGGGCCGCCATCGGACCGGCGCAGGGTGAAATGCTTTTCGATGAATGGCGCCCCCAGTGCCGTGGCGGCAATGGATACGGCCGTGCCGAGGGTGTGGTCGGAAAGCCCGGTCATGACATCGAAGCGCATCGCGAGATCCGCGATGGTACGAAGGTTGCTTTGGTCCGCCGGTGCGGGATAACTGCTGACGCAATGCAGCAGGATCAGTTCATCGCAACCGGCGTCACGGGCCGTGGATACCGCTTCCTCGATTTCCGCCAGATTGGCCATGCCGGTAGACATGACAAGTGGCTTGCCTGTCATCGCCGCCCGCCGGATAAGCGGCAGGTCGATCAGTTCGAAAGACGCGATCTTGTAAGCGGGCGCTTCCAGCGATTCCAGAAGCTCGATTGCCGTTTCGTCGAATGGCGAACTGAATACGGTGATGCCGAGCTCGCGGCCTTTTTCGAACAGTGCGTGGTGCCAGTCCCAGGGGGTGGCGGCTTCCTGATATAGTTCGTGCAGGCGCCGCCCATCCCATAACCCGCCTTCAATGACGAAGCCGGGGCCGTCATGATCAATCGTTATCGTATCCGCGGTATAGGTTTGCAGTTTCACGGCGTGTGCGCCGGCATCCCGCGCGGCTTCCATGATGGCGAAGGCGCGGTTGATGTCGCCATTGTGGTTGGCAGACAGTTCCGCGACGATATAGGGAGGGGAGTTCGGGCCTATTTCGCGGCCGGCGATCGTGACGGGTTTTTGAGTCATGCCTGTGCCGCCAGATGGTACAGGTCGTTGTGCCGTATAAATCCGGCCTTCTGGAAAAGAGCCTGGGACGCGACATTGCCGGGCAGTATTTCCGCCAGCAACTCCGCTTCGGGGATGAGTTCTCGAGCCATCGCCAACGCGCAGCGGGCGATACCCATCCGGTAATGGCCCGGGGCAACGTATATCGAGACTTCCATCTGGAGTTTGCCACCTCCTACTTTGGCTTGCCGCCGGTCCAGCCGCAGGACGCCGGACGGCTCTTCACCATGCAGTAAGACGTTCAGTAAGACCCTGTCGTCGGCCATGCAGCGGGCCATCCATGCATTGTGCTCTTCCCGTGTCGGCAGTTCGGGATTGCGGGCGAAGGCCCGTGTCTCCGGCGCCACCTGCCAGGCATAGATCATCTCCGTGTCCGCCATCGTTGCGGGACGCAGTGAAACGGGCTGACCGTCGCGGGCAGTTTCGTCGGACGCAATGCGCAGCAGGGTACGGCGCGCACCCAACCCGTCACAAAGCCCGAGTGCCGCCCGGGAAAGGCTTTGCCGGGCTTCCTCGTCCTGTGAAAGACGCGAGATGTTGTCCGCAATCATTTCCGCCGTGA
>CAXBEC010000536.1:0-2848 GCA_963974145.1 uncultured Alphaproteobacteria bacterium
ATGAATACCAGCCCGCTGCGCTCCGTCACCGCCACCGGGACCAGCCCGTGTTCTTCCATCACAAGTTCGGGAAACCCCTCATCGCCAGGGATATGTTTGAGCGCTCCGTCCAGCCCATAGGCCCAGGCGTGATAGGGGCAGACGAAGGCGCGTACGCTGCCACTGCCTTCCGCTACGGCCATGCCGCGATGCCGGCAGGCATTGCGGAAGGCGCGCACCACGCCGTCATCGCCGCGCACCGCAACCAGCGGCGTGCCGATAGCCGTTCGGGCGACGTAACTGCCATTCTCGGGCAGGGCTGCCGAGGGACAGAAAACGATTGGCAACCGCCGCAGCAAGGCAACTTCCCGGGCAAAGCGTTCCGCCGACCGGTAGTTTTCCACCGGCTCCCGCCAGACCGCATCGCCCAGATCGGTGCTTTTCGCATCGACGTGGTCGAGAACCCGTTGAATAACCTGTGTATCGTCCAGGAACGGCGCCATCTTCTCGTATCTCCCAATAGACTGAATCCAGTCAGTCTATTGGGATCGGCGGACGCACTCAATATGCGAAACAGCGCCCCAATCCGTGCGCGGCGCTGTCCAGAATCCGGCTGTATCAGCCAGGGAACGATATCGAAAAAGAGCCGCAAGCGGCAGGCCCCGCTTCCTTGCGAAGCGAAACCTGCCGCGATGCGGACCCTGTCTTACCGGAAGCCCTCGATTTCTTCCGTTGCCCACGCGATCACTTCGGCAGCAGATTTGCCCTGTACCATCCGTGCAACCATGGACGGATACATATAGCGGCTCCACATCTGGACTGCCTTTTCGACTGGCGCATAGGAACCGACAACATGGTTCTCGGCGTCGTGATGCGGACGGACCGGATAGTTGAAGATTGTACCCTTCGGCGGGCCAATATCATCCCAGACCTGCAGATTCGACATCGACAGGAATGGCGGAATATCGTAGCCCGCAGCCGGTACCGCGCAACGCTCGATATTCTCGCGCTGCATGGTATAGGCGATAAGATCCTTCGCGGCCGACTGGTTGTTAGCCCATTCCCAAATACCCCACAGATAGGGACGATGTGGCACGAGACGGCCCATTTTCCCCTTCGGATTCGGGAAGGTCCAGCAGTCGGCGCCGATGTCCGGCTTGTCGCGCATCGCCACGGCATAGGCGCTGGGCGGGTTCCAGATCAGCGACGCCTGGCCCGATATCAGGGCGCGGTTGTTGGCCCCGTCATCGTAGCTGATCTGTTCAGGCGGCAGGTACGGGATCATCCGTGCCACATAGTCCAGCACTTCCTTGACCGGATCAGAATCGACCGTTGGGTTGCCGTCGGCATCGGTCAGATGCGCGCCGAAGGCACCAAAGGTCGTACCCCAGGTCTGGTTCGCATCAGTACTGTTCGAACCGCAACCCAGCGCAACGGGAACCCCGGCCGCATGGCACTTCTGGGCGATTTCCAACTGCTTCTCGTAAGTCCATTCGGCGGAACTTTCCGTCATGGTTTCGGCCGCGGGGTACCATTCCCGCACATCGATACCCGCATGTTGCTTGACCAGCGATACGCGGGCGCAAGATGACAGGTTAGAGGACCCCCAGGCAACCGGGACGCCCTTCCATTCGCCATCGACCTTGCCGAGATATTCGGCGGCACCACTGACAGGGCCGTACTGCTTGATCAGCCCACCGACGACGTCGTCAACACCGATCAGCTTGTCCGCATACTGATGCGTGTTGAACTGGTCGAAGGCCATGATGTCATGGCCAGCCCGGGCCTGTGCTTCCGCCGCCTGGGTCAGGATGATCTTGTTTCCGCCGGAAGGAATGAAGTCGAGCTGAATTTCGACTTTGTTCTTCGCGCCCCATTCATCCATGATTTCCTTCATCACGGGGTTGGTCGCCTTGACCCAGTGATCCCAGATCCCGACCTTGAGCACGCCAGCGGCATGGGATGTCCGCATATGCACCAGCGGCAGGGCCGAGGCACCGACAGCACCCGCCGTTGCCTTCATGGCTGTGCGTCGGGTGATCTTTTTCATTTTCGACATAATTGCTACCTCCCTAAATTCACATTGTTCCAACTACTGATCGACGTTCGCCGGCAGGAACGTTCCGTCGGCTCGCGGGGATTCCGATACTGTTGTCGCCCGGCTCTCTTGCGGAGCCTTTCCGCACCGGCTCTTGTAACCGGCTATTCCGCCTGGCTATCCGTCTGCCCGGCCTCAGACCACGTCGCCGGAAGCCGGTTCAATCAGGTGCATGTTGTTCATATCTGCGTGCAGCGCCAGAGGCGCATTCGCCTTGGCAGGTGTATTCGGATCAACCCGGGCACACATGGCGTCGCGCCCGACGAGGAAATGCACCATGGTTTCCATGCCCATCGGTTCAACAACATCGACCTTGATATCGAATCGCTCCATACCGGGTTTCGGGCTATCCTTTACCTCGGTCAGGTGCTCGGGACGCAGGCCGACTGTCATCTCCTTGTCCTTGAACTTGCCGTAACGGTCCCGGCGCTCCGGCGGGATCGGAAGAATAATGGAATCGCTGACCTTTGCCGCTATCCCATCGCCATTCTGGACGACGCGGCAGGGAATGAAATTCATCGCCGGCGATCCGATAAACCCTGCCACAAACCGCGTCTTTGGATTGTGATACAGTTCCTGCGGCGGGCCGACCTGCTCGATGATGCCCTGGTTCATCACGACGACCCGGTCCGCGAGAGTCATCGCCTCCACCTGGTCATGGGTCACGTAAACCGTGGTCGTATTCACCTTCTGGTGGACCAGCTTGATTTCGGTGCGCATCTGCACGCACAGCTTGGCATCCAGGTTGGACAGCGGTTCGTCGAACAGGAA
>CAXBEC010000537.1:0-2845 GCA_963974145.1 uncultured Alphaproteobacteria bacterium
CCTCGTAGCGGATATCGAGGGAGATCGCCTGTGCCGCGATATGGGTTGGCGCGGCTTCGGGAACCGCCGTCGTAAGCGTTTCGCCCGGTTTGACCCGGTAGGAGGCCTCGGTTATCGTCCGCCCGCCGGATTGTACCGCCCCGGATTCGATCAGGACTTTCAGTCTTGTTCGTGATAATTCGGGGAAGGCGCGCGCCAGCAGCCGGTCGAGCCGGTCGCCGGCTTCACTTTCGGAAACCGTATGGGACAGCAATTCTTGCGTCATCGTCCAGTGACCTGCCCGTTAAAATTTTTACCGGTGTTAAAGCGGAACTCATAGCATGCGTATGCTGCAAGCCCTCGTCGTTTTCATGGCTGTCCTTATTTTTATTGCCATGGGATTCCTCGTTTACGGTCTGATGACAAAGACCGACCTGCAGGTCGATGCGGATTCCGACCGCCCGCCAATTGCCGGGCAGGGCTTCGGAATCGTGGACTCGTCCCTGCCACCCGGGGCCTCGGTTGTCGGCATGCAGGTTGCGGAGGGCCGGATCGTGGTCCGTATACAACTCGCCGGCGGCGGGGAGGAAATCCGGACCTTCGACCTGAACCGCGGTACCGCGATGGGCACGATCCGGCTGGCGCCCGCGCCGTGACGGGCTGGAACTTCTGCAGCGACAATACCGCCGGCGCGTCGCCGCAAATCCTGGCGGCGCTGAGCGAGGCCGGCGCCGCAGGGGCGATGATGCCCTATGGCGCGGACCCGCTGTCGCAGAAGGTCGAGAAGCGCCTGGCGGAGATCTTCGAAACCGACCTGACAGTCTGTTTCGTCGCCACGGGCACGGCGGCGAATTCGCTGGCGCTGGCGGCGCTCTGTCCGCCCTTCGGGGCGATCTATTGCCACAAGGACAGCCACGTTAACGTGGATGAATGCAACGCCCCGGAATTCTTCACCGGCGGGGCCAAACTGGTGGCGCTGGACGGTCCGGACGGCAAGCTTGATGCGGGCGTGCTGGCGACGGCGCTGGCACAGGGCTGGGCCGGCGTTGAACATCATCCCCAGCCCGCGGCAGTCAGCCTGACCCAGGCGAGCGAGGCCGGCACCGTTTACCGCCCCGATGAAATCGCGGCAATCGCGCAGATATGCCGGGGGCAAGGGCTTGGCCTGCATGTGGACGGCGCACGCTTCGCCAATGCGCTGGCGACCCTGGGCTGCACCCCGGCGGATGCCAGCTGGCGCGCCGGTGTGGATGTGCTGTCCTTCGGTGCGACCAAGAACGGCGCACTCGCCGCCGAAGCCGTGCTGTTCTTCGACGCGGACAAGGCCGCGGGATTCCGCTTCCGCCGCAAGCGCGCGGGACATCTGGTGTCGAAAATGCGCTTTGTCTCGGCCCAGCTCGACGCCTATCTGGCGGATGACCTGTGGCTGGCCAATGCGCGTCATGCCAATGCAATGGCGACGCGGCTGGCCGACGGCCTGCGCGGTCTCGCGGCGGACGGTTTCGCGTTCTATCCCTGGGCTGCGGGCGGGCCGGACTGCGTGCGCCTCGTCACTGCTTTCGATACGCCGGCGGATGCCGTCGACGCCTTCATCGCCAGCGCACGCCGTCACGCGGCGCAAGGCTAGGCATATCGCCACAGCAAAACAGTTGCGGCTTTGCCTGGCCGTTGCTAGAAGGGGCTCCCGGTCACGTCCCCATCGTCTAGTGGCCTAGGACGCTGCCCTCTCACGGCGGTAACAGGGGTTCGAATCCCCTTGGGGACGCCAATTTTCAATCGATTCATTTTTCGGCCTCGCGCTGCAACGGCAGGGGCGCGCCGCTTCTGGTCGATGGCGAAGCGTGTTAGGGTGCCGCAACGCGTGCGGGGATAGGGTAGGGGACCGGATAACATGGAATTTATTGGCGAATCGCTGGCCGGGTTGCCCTGGTTCCTGGCTTATTTCGCGACCGGGGCGGGCATGACCCTTGTGTATGTATTCGTCTACACATGGGTGACACCGCATTCCGAACTCGCACTGATTCGTCAAGGCAACCAGGCGGCGGCCCTGGCCTTTGTCGGCAGCCTCATCGGCTTCTGCCTGCCACTGGCCAGCGCGATGGCGCATTCGGTCGCGCTGGTGGATTGCGTCATCTGGGGGGTGATCGCGCTGGTCATCCAGGTGGCGATCTTTTTTGTCGTCCGCCTGCCGATTCCCGGTATTTCGGAACGGATTGAGAAAGACGAAAGCGCCAGCGGCCTGTGGCTCGGCGCAACGTCGCTTGCCGGCGGCCTGCTGAACGCTGCCGCCATGACGACCTGATTGATGCGTCTCTCTATTGACGGTGCAGGAACACGCCCTCTTTCACGAAATGGATGATCTGCCGGTGTACGGCCGGGTGCCAGGCGATGAGAGTATGTGTTGCGCGTAAAGTGACATGATCTTTCATGCCCGCCAGCTTTGTATGCGCCACTGCGACTCGCCCGTCATGCGGGCCCGGTATCAGTAGGCTGGCGATGATATAGGGCCAGCCGCGCGTGCCGGCGATGATACCGAGGTCGTAATACGGTTTCGTCCTGTCCCGCCTTCGAGCCGCGGTCGTCAGTTCCTGTCCCGCCGGGCCGTAAAACCATTTATAGGGCAGGAAATTCCGCAACTTCGCTGCCACCATTGGGTGGCCCCAGCATGACGACACGGCCCAGTTTTTCGACAGGGATCCGTTCCCGCCGGGTTTCGAGAAAATGCCGGACCAGCAGCCCGCCCATTGAATGCGTTACAAAATGGACTCTGCCGGGCTGACGCCAGACGCCCGCATCGTCCAGGCGTTTCTCCAGGAAATCCGCGAGTGCGGCGATGCTATGCCGCAGGGACGGATAAGAGATGCTG
>CAXBEC010000538.1:0-2837 GCA_963974145.1 uncultured Alphaproteobacteria bacterium
CTTGTCCGGTACGCTGGCCATCGCCGTCGGCCACGCTGCTGCGCTTTTGCTTGCCATTGCCGCACGCCGGGCAACGCTCGTGCTGATCCTGGCGACACTGGCGACGATTGCCGTGGCGGGGGTCAGTGCGGTCGATGTTTTGGAGCGCGCCGGCGCTGCGGCGCATCTGAACCATGCCCTGGCGCTCGTCATGATCTGGGTCACCGCTGTCCTCATCTTCCGGGGCCATGGCGCCTCGTCACCCGATAGTCCTGCGCGAGAATTGCTGGACACAGATGAAGCATGGCAGGCTGTTTTCAATCAGACCTTTCAGTTTATTGCGGCGCTCGACCTGGACGGAAAAATTGTCGAAGCGAACCAGACTTTACGCGACTACGCCGGATTGACGGCCAATGAAATAAAAGCAATGCCAATCTGGCTGCTGCCGATTTTCCAGAATGATTCCGCCGCGCAGGAACGGTTACAATCCGCGGTATCACAGGCATCGGATGGCGAATTTGTCCGTGACGAATTTGTCGTATCCGGTGTCGGCGATGAGCAGACCGTTATCGATTTTTCATTGAAGGCGATACGGGAAGAAGGGGGGGGAATTCGCCAGATTATCATGGAGGCGCGGGATATTACCGAGGCGCACATGCAGCAGGAGATGCTGGTCCAGGCGCAGAAAATGGAAGCGGTGGGCGAGTTGACCGCCGGGATTGCCCATGATTTTAACAACCTGCTTACGGTGATCGTCGGAAACCTGGAACTGCTGGAAAGGCGGATCAAGGGCAATGACCGCGCGCAGAATCGCCTGGACCGGGCGATCAGCGCGGCGTTCAGCGGTCAGGCGCTGACGCAGCAATTGCTCGCTTTTTCCCGTCGGCAGTCTCTCCATCCCGTCGTAATCAACGTCAATACTCTGTTGAACGGCATGAGCCAGTTATACGAATCGCTTGGCGAAGACGTCGACATTTCGTTTGATCTGGCCGAAGACCTGCCCCCCAGTGAGGTTGATCCCATCCTGCTGGAAACAGCTTTGCTGAATATTGGTATCAATGCGCGTGACGCGATGCCGGATGGCGGCGAATTGCGTTTTCAGACGACACTCGCGACGTTCGAGAATACGCGTTTCGGGGGCGTGAGCGAGCTTCCGCCGGGCGAATACCTCTGTATAACCATCAGCGATAACGGCGAGGGCATGGCGCCGGAGATTGTCTCACAGGTATTCGATCCGTTCTTTACGACAAAACCGGAAGGCCAGGGAACCGGACTGGGCCTCAGCATGGTATATGGCTTCGTCAAGCAGTCCGGCGGTGACATCACGATTTACTCCGAACCCGGCCAGGGCACGACAATCCGGATCTATCTGCCGCCGACCGACAAACCTCTGCCGCTGCCTGAAACGGCTGACGAACGCCAGGGACAGGGGTACGACGAAAGTGACCACTACGTGCTTCTTGTCGATGACAACGAAGAGGTTCGGGATGTCGTCCTGGGCGCATTGCAGGATATTGGCTGTCGGGTGGAAACCGCATCCAGTGGCGATGCGGCAATCGAATTGATACGGTCCGGGCGGGAATACGACTTGATCTTCACGGATATGGTAATGGCAGGCGATACCGGCGGGCCCGATGTCGCCCGTGCCGCGCGGGCGGTCCGTTCCGATATTCCCATCATTTTCTGTTCGGGGTTTCCCCGCAAGATGTTGCGGGGGAAAGAATCATCGGTGGAAGGTGCATTTTTCCTGGCCAAACCGTTTCATCAGGCGACGCTGGTCGGGACGGTAAACAGGGCGCTTGCAAGGTCAACCCGCCAGACTTCCAATGGCCAGAACGGGCAAGGACCAGCAGACTTGTAACTTTGCAGGAGTACGATAATAAGGTATGCGGTGCGTTCTTGCCGCGCCACCAATTAGTGTTATGTTTGAAATGTTCTGAATTACTGGTTGCAGAATCGAAATGACATCCACCAGCCCCCATGTCGTTGTCGTTGATGATGATGCTGAAATCCGCGATATCATCCATGAATACCTCTCCGAGGAAGGCTTCTCCGTAGGCGAGGCGCCGGATGGTGAAGTCATGCGCAGTCTAATTGCCGAGCGGGTGCCGGATGTTGTGCTGCTCGACCTGAAGCTGCCGGGGGAAGACGGGCTGACACTGGCGCGGGCGTTGCGCCAGAAACATCCTGCCATTGGCATTGTGATGATCAGCGGCAAGGAAGACGTTGTCGACCGGGTTGCTGGTCTAGAGGTCGGTGCCGACGACTACATCGTCAAGCCGTTCCACCTTCGTGAATTGCTGGCACGGGTGCGAAGCGTTCTTCGGCGCAGTGAAAATGGCGAGGCCAGGCACGCAAATACGGCGGCGCCGGCCCCTGAATCCACATCTTCTCCGGGGGCATCACCCCGGCGTGTCTATCGCTTCTCCGATTGGGTCCTGGACGGCAGCGGACGGGTGCTGCTGTCGGGGGATGGAGCGCCGGTTGAATTGACCAGCGGCGAATTTGATCTCCTTGCCACATTCGTGAGTCATCCTAACCGGGCATTGAGCCGTGATCAGTTGCTGGACTATGCCCGCAACCGGGAAGCGGAGGCTTTTGATCGCAGCATTGATGTGCAGGTTGGCCGGCTTCGTCGCAAAATCGAGCGCGATCCCAAACGGCCCGCCCTTATCAAGACCATTCGGAATATCGGCTATATGTTCAGTGCCGAAGTTACCGTACAGGACCGTTGAACGGCCTCTTTTCCCGGAAATTTTATTGTTGCAGATGAAAATTATCTGCCGGTAACCGCTGATTTGAGGTCTGGAGATTGCGGTATCGCGGGACTATATAATGATCTCTCATCCGCCGCGGGC
>CAXBEC010000539.1:0-2830 GCA_963974145.1 uncultured Alphaproteobacteria bacterium
GTCGGTCTGGCGCAGATGGCGGCGGGTGATCGTCGCGGCGCGGCCGACTGGTTCCGGCGCGCCGCCGAACAGGGACAGACCGATGCCCGCTTCCAGCTGGCGCTGCTGCTGGAAAAAGGCGACGGCGTCCCGCAGGACGAGGCCGAAGCGCGGCGGCTTTATGCACAGGCGGCGGAACAGAACGATACGGCCTCGATGATGAACCTGGCCCTGATGCTGGATCGGGGACGCGGCGGACCGGCCGACCTTGACGCCGCAATCGGCTGGTATGTTCGCGCCGCGGGGGCGCAACTGCCGGAAGCCATGCATGCGCTATGCGAAATCCTGCTGGACGGGCGCGGCGTTGACAGCGACCCGGAGAAAGCGGCCGGCTGGTGCCATGCCGCCGCAAATCGAGGCCACGCACCGGCGCAACTGTTGCTGGCGACGCTCTACGCGCTGGGAAACGGCGTCGCGATTGACGAGGTACAGGCCGCAGCCTGGCTGATCATCGCCGCCCGGTCAGGCTTTCCCCCGGCCGTGAAAGCCCGCGACGGGTTGCTCCCCAACCTGCCGCCGGAAACCCGGACGCAGGCCGAAGCGCTATCCGGAACCCTCGTGCCGGCGAATTAGCGCGGCGCCAGCCGGATCGCACTGTCCAGCCGCACCACCTCGCCATTCAGGATCGGGTTGTCGATCATGTGCATGACCAGCTTGGCGTATTCCGCCGGCGTGCCGAAACGCGACGGATACGGCAGGCTGGCCGCAAGACTCTCCTGTACTTCCTTCGACAGGCTGAGCAGCATCGGCGTTTCGAACAGGCCGGGCGCAATGGCCAGCACCCGGATCGCAGAGCGGGCGAATTCCCGCGCCGCCGGCAGGGTCAGCCCGACAATCCCGCCCTTCGACGAGGAATAGGCCGCCTGCCCGATCTGGCCGTCATAGGCCGCGACCGAGGCGGTGTTGATGATGATGCCGCGTTCGCCATCCGGCCCCGCCGGTTCGCGCTTCATCATATCGGCGGCGGCGAGCCGCAATATGTTGAACGTGCCGATCAGGTTGACCTGGATGACCTTCGCATAGGCGTCCAGCGCCAGCGGACCGTCCCGCCCGACGATACGGTGCGGTGTTCCGACCCCGGCGCAGTTGACGCAGATGCCCGCCTGCCCATGCGCCTCGCGCGCCGCCGCAATCGCCGCTTCGGCACTGGTGGCGCTGGACACATCGCATTCAATGGCGACCCCGCCGATTTCATCAGCGACCTGTTTTGCCGCCGCCATGTTCAGGTCCAGAATCGCCACCGGCGCCCCGGCCGCGGCCAGCGCCCTGGCGGTTCCGGCGCCCAGTCCCGATGCGCCCCCTGTTACGATTGCCGGTACGCCGCTGACATCCATGCTTCAAGACTCCCCTACAAATAACTGTGCCAAACCCGAGATGGCGAATTGCCGCCTTCGTCACTATATGACCCCTTATGGACGAGAACGATATCAAAGGATTCGATCTCGGCAGCCTGAAAGAACAGGAACGCACGGTCCGCACCGGTTTCTGGTCGAAAATCCGGCATGCCGTCGGACGGATCGATTTTGCGCGCGAAGCGGTCGCCGCCTGGTACTGCGCGACCGACCCGGCGACGCCGGTCCGCGTCAAGGCCATCCTGATCGGCGCACTGGCCTATTTCATCCTGCCGACGGATATCATCCCGGATATCATCCTCAGCCTCGGCTTTACCGATGATGCCGCCGTTTTCTGGGCCGCGTGGAAGGCGGTCGGCAGCCATATCCAGGACGGCCACCGGGACCGCGCGGCACGGGCGCTGGAACACCAGCCGCCGGAAGACATCGTCTAGCATTTCGGCAGACAGCCGGGTAAAAGGGCCTGGTAGCGTATTTCACCGGGAGAGCCACCGTGCCACAGCCGCTCTGGACCCCCTCCAGCGACCAGATCGCCAATGCCAATATCACCGCTTTCCAGCGCGCGGTCGCGGAACGCTGGGATACCCCACTTGCCGATTACACCGCTTTGCATGATTTCTCCATCAACGAACCGGCGAAATTCTGGATCAGTGTCCGGGATTTTTGCGGCGCGACCGCAGAAAGCTGGGGCGAGCGGGTCCTGATCGATGGCGACAGGATGCCGGGCGCGCTGTTCTTCCCCGATGCGAAACTGAATTTCGCCGAAAACCTGCTGCGGCGGCGCGACGACACCCCGGCGATCATCTTCCAGGCCGAAGACCGGGTCAGCCAGCAGTTGAGCTGGCGCGAGCTGTATGACGCGGTTTCGGTGCTGGCGCAGGCATTGTCCGACATGGGCGTTGGCGCGGGGGACCGCTGTGCGGGTTTCGTGCCCAACATGCCCGGCGCGATCATCGCCATGCTGGCCACCACATCGCTGGGCGCAGTCTGGACCTCGTGTTCGCCCGATTTCGGCGTGCGCGGGGTGCTGGACCGGTTCGGACAGACCGAACCCAAGGTCCTGTTTACCGCCGACGGCTATTTCTACAATGGCAAGCCCCAGCCCTCGCTGGCGCGCGTGGCGGAATTCGCCGCGGAACTGCCGACGGTGGAAAAAGTCATCGTCCTGCCGCTGCTCACCGGCATGCCGGATGTCTCCAGCGTCCCCAATGCCATCACCCTGGCCAATTTCACCGCCCCCTATACCCCCGGCGACATCGATTTCGTCCAGATGCCGTTCAACAGCCCGCTTTACATCATGTATTCCTCCGGCACGACCGGGAAACCGAAATGCATCGTGCATGGCGCCGGCGGCGTGCTGCTGACCCATCTGAAGGAACACATCCTGCATTGCGACGTGAAGCCGGGGGACCGGGTCTTCTACTTCACCACCTGCGGCT
>CAXBEC010000540.1:0-2824 GCA_963974145.1 uncultured Alphaproteobacteria bacterium
CGCATGGAACAGATACTCGCCGCGCGCCACGTCCGGCGCATCAGCCCCGTACCCTTCGCGCGGCATTACAGAAAACACGAACATTGCCAGTACAATGCATGACCAATGATATAATGAATATGCGCTCATGATACCGGGCACCCACGATGTTTGCTTTTTTACATACATATTTTATCTGTTTCCTTGAGAAAACACCATCCTTGCTTCTTTTTACTCCATTGTCACAATCTTCGGCAGCTCTTCGTTTAGTTGAAAACGTAACAACGAATCCTTTTCGTTTCACGATTACTTAATCTGCAGGAACGCCGGTTCACCTTGCGCTGAGATGGCAAGTCACCTAATTGGTCTCCATCTCTGATTGCCGCGTCCACAATTCCGCTTCGAAACGGCGGAGTCCGACGCAGTTGAATGTGTGACAGGATTACGGGGGACGATCATGGCTGGCATCAAATCTGTCTGTGTGTATTGCGGTTCAGCCAGCGATACACGGGAAAGCCACCGGACCGCCGCTCGGAATCTTGGAACGCGGATCGGTTCAGCCGGTATCCGGCTCGTTTTTGGCGGTGGTCGTGTCGGCCTGATGGGGTTGGTCGCCGATGCGGCGCTGGAAGCCGGCGGCGATGTGACCGGCGTCATCCCCAGATTCCTGAAAGCGCGCGAAGTCGGCCACAACGGCTGCACCGAACTGATTGTGACTGAAAACATGCATGACAGGAAACTGCGCATGGCGGCGCTCGCCGATGCCATCGTTGTTCTTCCCGGCGGCCTTGGAACACTCGACGAAGCCTTTGAAATCATGACCTGGAAACAGCTGGGGCTTCACGACAAACCGGTCGTCTTCGTCGATATTGACGGCTTCTGGTCGCCCCTTGTCCGCCTCATCGAAAATCAGATCGCGGAAAACTACGTGCGCAAAACTGAGCGGACACTGTTCAGCGTCGCGTCTTCCGTCGACAGTCTGTTCACTCTTCTGAAAACCGTGCCTGCATCCACGATTTCGCTGGAAGAAAAGTGGATATGATGACCGCAACCATATTTGCAAACGGAAAAAGGGCCGGCATTCTAATACCGGCCCTTCCCTTAAATTAGCGGCTCGAAAAACGTACCGCCCGTCAGGACTTCCACGGCTTGATCGCCGCTTTTAGCGCCTTGTATCCTTCCAGGAATCCGGGACGCTCGCTCCCGTAAACGGAATCGAACTTCGCCAGGGCATCGTCCAGCCACTTGCGCAATTCCTCGTTATCCGGATTGGCATCCAGATAGGCGTCGCGGATCAGCACGAAATGGATGCGCGGGTCATAGGGCTGCTTGGTGCCCCCCATCGACTCATCGCCATCCAGCAGGCGCAGCAGCATCGCATCGGCGGAGCCCAGCGTCTGTTCGTGGATCGGCGGGCCGGACATCCGGTGCATGACGGAAGTCATGTCGCGGCCATTACCGGTCGTGTAACCCATCTCGTTCCAGAGTTCCTGCGTATTGACCTCCTTGCCGAGATGCTTGGCGACCATGCCGCTGAACGCGCGCATCGGATCGGAAACGTCGGCCAGAAGGTCGGTCAGGCGGTCGCCGTCAAGATCGGTCGCCAGGACGATGCAATCGCGCTTTTCGATCAGGTCCCACAGCATCAGGCCGAAATTCGTATCGGCGATATGCTGTTCGATCCTGCCACCCCAGTTTTCCATGCCTTTCTTGAAGTCCTTGGGCAGCAGGGCGATGATGCGGTCCACGGCCTCCTTGTGCTCGACATAGCCGTCGACGGCGTATTTGCGACCAACCTCGAACTTGGTGCCCTGCAGCATCCAGGAATGCAGACCGGCATTGATGCCGTCTTCCATCGCCTGGGTCGGCTTCATGGCGACACGGCCAAGCTTGCCGGTCTTGTGCACCATTTCCAGGAACAGGCGGTTGGCATAGGCCATCTGCACGCCCGGTGAATTCATTTCGGAATGGACGATACCCGTTTTCGGGTCGACATTGAATTTTGCCCTGTCCTGGGAATACGGCAGGCAGGGCATGCAGCGGACAACCGTGATCCGGCCATAGGGACGGACATTGCAGAACACGCCGGCCTGGGTCCGCAGCGGTGCGTTCGCCGACTTGCCCATAACCACGACCTTGCCGCCCTTGCCGTCATTGACATAGGCATCGCCCGCCGTCGACCATTTGATCGAGGTGCAGGGCATGTTGCCGAACCAGCCGAGCGAGGCCAGCTTCGTGTCGTGGCGGTATTGCGACCACATCGGCACGGCATAATATGGCAGGCCCAGGACATCGATCGCGGCAATGGTGCCGAGCAGCGCGTAAGCATCGGTCAGGGAATGTGCAACCGGCTTTACGGAACCGTCATGGTTGCCGCCCATCCAGACCACGGCATCGGGGGATCCCGCCGGCTTGACGTCCGCCGGCTTAAAAAGACCCTCGAGGAGGCCGAACAGATCGCCGCCGTCAGCCTCGGTCCGAGCAATTTTCATCAAATCTAGCATATTGTTGTATTCCCGTTGATTTATAGGGTTGGAAAAGCCGCGTATCCGCCGGGCGGAACTGGCTGCCACATTACCCTGCACATTCCCTGCGGGCAATAATGCCCCGAAGGCATTGTTTTAATTTTATCTGAACGGTTCATCTGCTAGACCCGCGTCCAGCGCGGAAGACTTTTGTCAGGAGAATTTGATGAACAAAATCAAGGTTGCAAATCCGGTTGTCGAACTCGACGGCGACGAGATGACACGGATCATGTGGGCGTTCATCAAGGAAAAACTGATTCTGCCCTATCTGGATATCGACCTGATCTATTTCGATCTCGGCATGGAAAACCGGGATGCAA
>CAXBEC010000541.1:0-2822 GCA_963974145.1 uncultured Alphaproteobacteria bacterium
GCCAGCTTGGCCTCCAGGTCGCCGGGCAGGACCCCCAGGCTTTCGCCCGCTTCGACCGCCGGCCGGCACAGCACGATACGGTTCACATCGCCGGACTCCAGCGCCTCGACCGCCTTGGATACCGCGAGATAGGTCTTGCCGGTTCCCGCGGGCCCGAGGCCCAGCACCATGTCCTTCTGTTCCAAGGCTTCGATGAATCGCGCCTGGTTCAGGTTTTTCGGTTTGATATTACGGGTATACCGCGGTTCGGATTCAGAGCGCAGCCGTTCGGCGAAAAGGGAGTGAACCTGTGTTTCGGTGCGTGCGGCTTTCCGGTTGATACGCTTGCCCAAGGGGGACCTCCTTCATGTGGAATCAGCTCGTTTGCGATCCGGCCCGGCACAAAAAAAGCCGCTGAGAAATCAGCGGCTGCCGGAAATGCGCGCGAGACATTCGCGCCGGATCTTTGGGAAAGTGAGTAACTGAACATTAGGTGCTGTCACCGTTCGTTTACTGACTCGCGTAGTATAAGGGGAAGCATATTACGCTTTCGTGACTTGCCAATACAAAAAATCACGGACTGTCGGTTTTTTTTATTTGTAATACCCTTTTTGGTTATTTCTGCCTGTTTCATGTGCAGCGGTTTGCCTTAATAAAAGTCGCTTTGGTCTTTGATTGTGCTTGAACCGTGATAGTTGTTTCATTTTATCGTGACCAGCGTGGACGGATCACGAATCTGTTTTCCGGTGCACACGGATATGAGATACTATTGGTCGTGTGAAAAGGCTTGCGAGCCGCATGTCGCGCGCCATATCGAAAGCGTCCGAGTTTTTTATTTTGTCGATTTCCGGTTCTTCCCGCACGGCGTTGCAGGTTAGGCGCACGGCATTTTAGAAGCTGACAGTCACGGGAAGCGCCCGTGCAACGACCCGATGGAATATTGCCATGTCCCTGTTGAAACAGTTTCTGTTTGTGTTCCTGATCGGCTGTCTTGCCTATGGCGGATACCTCGGCTGGGGTGAATATGTCGATGCCGGCGAGACACCGCCGGAAAGGGCGCGGGGCGGCGGTGGCGGCGCTATCCCGGTGGAAACGGGCGTGGCCCGCATCCAGGCGATGCCGGTCATCGCCGAAGCGGTGGGGACGACGCTGGCCCGGCAGTCCATCGAAATCGTACCGCTTTCCGACGGGCGTATCGAAAAAATATCCTTTCAGGCGGGGCAGCAGGTGAAGGCGGGCGATGTCCTTGTTCAGCTCGACAGTGATATCGAGCGCGCGGACCTCAAGGAAGCGCAGGCCGCGCTCGACCGGGCGCAACTGGAACTGGACCGTATTACGGTGCTGCGACAGAAGAACGTGGCAACGAAGGCGACGGTTGATGAACTCGCCTCCAACCTTGTCGCCGCACAGGCTGCGGAAGCCCGTGCCCGCCGGAAGCTGGCCGACCGGACGATCCGGGCGCCGTTTTCGGGCCAGACGGGCATCAGCCGCTACGACAAGGGCGCCAGGGTGACCGATACCACCGTAATCACGACCCTGGATGACCTGTCGAGTGTAGAGATCGAGTTTTCTGTTGCCGAGTATCTGTTTGCCAAGACCCGGATGGGACAGAAGGTCGAAGCCACCGCCGCGGCCTATCCCGGCCGCGTGTTTTCCGGCGTGGTGACGCAGATAGACAGCCGCGTCGACCCGGTCAGCCGGTCCTTCAAGGTGCGCGCCGAAGTACCCAATCCGGATGGGGCGCTGCCACGCGGCATGTTCCTCTACCTGCGGATGACGCTTGAGGCCTATGAGGTGCTGGTCATCCCTGAAGAGGCGGTTGTCGCCGAAACGGGGTCCGCCTTCGTTTTCGTCGTCGAAGACAACAAGGTGCAGCGCCGCAGCATTGATGTCGGCCGCCGGGAGTTCGGTATAGCCGAAGTCACCGATGGCCTGGCGCCGGGGACTGTCGTGGTCACGCGGGGAACCGGCAAGCTGCGCAACGGTGCGACCGTTAAAATCATTTCGCCGGACGGCACCAGGAAGGGCAAGGGGCAGGACGGCGCAAAAACAGGGACGGAAGCCGGCGCCGTGTTGCAGGACAGGGCGTCACCGGCAGCTGAACAATCTGCGGCGCGAGGCGTGCAATGACACTTTCGGATATTTCTGTTCGGCGGCCTGTTCTGGCCGCCGTTTTCAGTTTGCTGATCATCGTTTTCGGTATCGCCGGGCTGACACAGATACCCGTGCGGGAACTGCCTGATGTCGATGCCGCCGTGGTGACGGTTTCGACAAATTATACCGGTGCGGCGCCGGAAATCGTCGACACAGACATCACCGAAGTGATCGACAGCGCGGTCGCGGGGATCAGCGGGGTGAAGACGATCACCTCCCAGTCGAGCCGGGGCCGCAGCCGGACCGTCATCGAATTCGAACTTGGCCGCGATATCGACGAGGCGGCGAATGATATCCGCGACGCCGTCGGCCGGGTCCGCGCCCGGCTGCCCGATGAAGTCGATGACCCGCGGGTCATCAAGAATGACAGCGACGCCGACCCCGTCATGCGGCTGGCGGTCACCAGCGACCGCATGGGCGCGCCGGAAATCACCGATTATATCGAACGCTTCATCAAGGACCGGATCACGACCCTGGAAGGCGTTGCGACCGTCGATATCTACGGCGAACGGCGCGCGGCAATGCGGATCTGGCTGGACCGCCGCGCGATGGCGGCCCGCAACCTGACCGTGGCGGATGTGGCCGCGGCGCTGCAGCGTAACAATGTGGAACTGCCCGCCGGCGAGATCGAATCCCGGACGCGGCTCTTCACCGTGCGGCTGAACAGCCGCCTGTCCACGCCGGAGCAG
>CAXBEC010000542.1:0-2818 GCA_963974145.1 uncultured Alphaproteobacteria bacterium
AATCTGCCGGGAGATCGACAGGCCGAGCCCGGAATGGGTGCCGAATTTTTCGGCCGCCGGCCGTTCCGAATAGAACCGGTCGAACACGGCTTCGAGCTTCGCATCCGGAACGCCCGGACCGTCATCGGATACGCTTACCGTTACGACACCGTCCTGACGGGTTACCCGTATCCGAATGGCTCCATCCGGCGGGCTGAAACTGCGCGCATTGTCAATCAGGTTGCTGAAGACCTGGGCCAGCCGGCTTTCGATACCAGGTACCGTTACGTCGCCGCTATCCGGTTTTTCAATGGCATAGGCAGGCGTGCTGTCATCGCCGACCGTATCGCGGATATCCACAAGTGTTTCCAGCATTTTTCCGATATTCACGGGTTCGCGGTTCTCACGGCCCAGTTCCGCATCCAGCCGGGAATAATCGGAAATATCGGTTATCAGGCGGTCAAGCCGCTGTACGTCATCCAGAATGATCGCCATCAGTTTGCGTTGCTGATCCGGATCCTTCAGCCGCGCCGCGGTTTCCACCGCACTGCGCAACGACGTCAGCGGGTTCTTGATCTCATGACTGACATCAGCCGCGAAGCGACCGATCGCGTCCATCCGTTTGTATAGCGCCTCGGTCATGTCCCGCAACGCCACGGACAGGTCGCCGATTTCATCGCCGCGGCGCGCCATGTCCGGTATTTCCACATCCGGGCCGCCAAGGCCATGCCGCACGCGAATCGCGGCCTCCGCCAGCCTGTGGACGGGGCGGGCAATCGTGCCGGCCAGATAAAGCGACAGCAGCACCGTGATGATCAGCGCACCGGCAAACACCTGCAGCACCACGATCCGCACGGCCCGCACGGATTGCTGGATTTCGGGCCCGGCGCGGGACAACATGACCACGCCGATAACCTGCCGGTAGCGTTGCACCGGCATGGCGACGGACAGAACATAGCCGCCTTCGCCGTCCTGACGCGCGATACCGACAGCTTCACCGGCGAGCGCATGACGGGCTTCAGGGTAGTCGGCGATACTTTGCTGTGGGGATTCCCGGTAAGTGTCCAGGTCGGTCCGGGTCTGCAGCGCATCGAACATCCGTTCGAAGAGCTGTAAAATCCGTTCCCCGACAGGGATGTCCTCCGGCGGCGGCGGCAGTGACCGGATACGCACCAGCCGGCCCTTGCCGCCGAGCCGCCGGCTGTCCGCCACAAGTTGCCCGTCCGTCATGAACAGACGCGCCCGGACATTCCGCGCACTGGTCAGCCGCCGGATCATGTCGCGCGCCTGGATCGGGTCCAGCACCTGCCGTCCCGTCGGGTCGATATGAACGGCGCCCTCACCAAGTGCGCCGGCGAAAATATCGGTCTGCGTCTTCAATGCGTCCAGTTCGGCATTGATCAGCCGGTCGCGATACGTGCCCAGATACAACAACCCGGCAACCGGGATCGCCAGTGCCAGCACGTTGACCGCCAGAATACGCCGCGTCAGCGGCGACAGGATACGCCGGCGCCGTCTCGGGGCAGCGCTTCCCTCCGACGCCCCCATTCCCCTATCCGCCATGAACCCTAGCTGTCATTGTAGCGGTAGCCGACCCCATACAGGGTTTCGATTTCCGAAAATTCGCCATCGATATCGCGGAACTTCTTGCGCAGCCGTTTGATATGGCTGTCGATTGTGCGGTCATCGACATAGATACTGTCGCCATAGGCCGCATCCATTAACTGGTCGCGGCTTTTGACATGGCCCGGATACTGCGCCAATGCCCGCAGCAGCAGGAATTCGGTCACGGTCAGCTGAACCGGCGTCCCTTTCCAGGTGCAGTGGTGGCGGTCCGGATCCAGCACCAGTTCGCCCCGCACCAGTGTCGCTTCGCCGCCCACATGATCCGGGTCGTCCAGCGCGTCGGCGCGGCGCAGCAACGTGCGGATCCGTTCGATCAGCAGGCGCTGTGAAAACGGCTTCTTGATGTAGTCATCCGCGCCCATTCGAAGGCCCAGCACCTCGTCGACCTCGTCATCCTTGGAGGTCAGGAAAATGACCGGTACGCGGCTCGACTTGCGCAGGTTCTGCAGCAGTTCCATGCCATCCATGCGCGGCATCTTGATGTCGAGTATCGCCAGGTCGACGGGTTGCTGGCTGATGCCGCGAAAGGCATCTTCCCCATCGCTATAGGTCCGGACCTGATAGCCTTCGGCTTCCAAGGTCATGGAG
The DNA here is from genome assembly GCA_963974145.1 of uncultured Alphaproteobacteria bacterium. Lineage (GTDB taxonomy): Bacteria > Pseudomonadota > Alphaproteobacteria > UBA8366 > MarineAlpha4-Bin1. The sequence goes on from CAXBEC010000542.1 coordinate 2,194, forward strand.
ACCGAGGTCAGAATATTGCGGTCGTCGTCCACAAGCGCGATCGTCCTGTGCATTCGAGATTTCCCCTTTTCACCAGATGATCCAAAGACAGATTAGGATCTCATTGCCACCGACGCCAGCGTGCGGTGGGGATGTGGCGGGAATATGGCGCGGAGGGGGCTTGTTCGCGGCAAATCCGCCCGTTTCACGTCACAAAAACAGCGAAACGCTATGTCGTGCGGCGAAATGACCACTCGCAAGGCGTGTCGGCCGCCCTATATCTACGGTCCAACCGTGACACAAGAATGGTTTTCCGCTGACGATGGTTTCCAGGCCCTCTTACCCTTTGATTGCCGTGCTGCTTGTGGCGCTGGCCGCCATCGGTCTGATCACCTGGGTGGCATGGTCCCTGACGGGCCCGACGCCGCGTGTCCAGGTCGGCGATGTCCGGACCGTCGCGGTTGCACCCACGGTGAAGATCGGTGGCCCTTTCACATTAATCGACCACACCGGCAGGACCGTCAGCGACGCCACCTGGCGCGGCAAGCTGATGCTGATCTATTTCGGCTACGGCTTCTGCCCGGATGTCTGCCCGACCGAATTGCAGATCATGTCCGGCGCGCTGGATGCGCTGGATGACGAGGAT
>CAXBEC010000543.1:0-2812 GCA_963974145.1 uncultured Alphaproteobacteria bacterium
TCCTCCTGGGAGGAGAGGGCAGGGTGAGGAGGGTTGCGCCTGCAAGATATTTTGGCGGTTGGAATTCATTGGCATTTATTGGCATCCGTTACGATTTCGCCGGATTCAGTCGATCTCGGCTCTTGCATCCCGCGTGGCGCAATCGGCATACGCTTCTGCATCCTCGGCATAGGCGACCGCCCGGTCGGCGAACGCCCGCGCGGCCTTCGCGTAATCCGTCATTTCCCCGATGAACCTGCCGAGGGCATTGACGTAGCTGTTGTATTCCCAATCGGCGCAGCGGTGCCGCCGGGCATGCCCGCGCGCCGACAGGCAGTCGGGCGGTTTCGGTTCCGACAGATAGGTCGGCGCGAGCGGCGCGTTGCCGTAATGCGACGGCGGGGCGCACCAGGCGAACGCGGCGGGGCCCTGCAGGGCGGCGGCAAACAGGATCGCGGCAAGGAAGGTTCGGCGCTGGCGGCGCTTGTGCATGCTGTTCATCCGTATCACATGCCGCCGGAAAAATTGCGGGGCGATTAACACCTATATACATCGATAAACATTTCGCCCGCCGCACCGGGCAGGCGTGACGTGCGGTTAAAATTGAAAGCCGGTAGACTAGCATAAAAAGAACAAAAAGGCAACATGTGAGGCGTCTTTATGAATAGAGGCCGGCTCAGGCAAGGATGGAGTCAGCGCGAACAAACCTGATGCGTGATCGAATTCAATTCGGGCGGTCAAATTTCGTTTCAGGGGAGACGCGGTGTTTATCCTGGTTCCGCATTGATTTGGTTAACAGTTTGTTTCCGTTTACCGGGATAATTTTTTCGCGAAAAACGAATACCTGTCGGAGCGATCAGCGTTGCGGAAATACCCGACCCACGCAGGCAGTGCCCGTCGCGGGCTATATCGGGCGCGCAGACTGTCATCCCTGCTGGACAACCTGTCCTGGCCGAGGCAGGTGCTGTTGAGCGGGGTTGTCGGCGTTGGAATTGGCCTAGCCGCCGTGGGGCTTGGCAGCGACGGGCGCGGCAAGCTGGTCAGCTACCTGGGGTTCCCCGCGTTTTCATCCTGCAAGATAAAAGGCAATACCAGCTTTCACAGCGGTGAGCGCATCTACCATAATCCCGGCCAGAAGAATTACGACGAGACCTTCATAAATTTGTTGAAGGGCGAGCGGTATTTCTGCAGCGAGGCAGAAGCGCGGGAGGCCGGCTGGCGCCGTGCGGGCAGGTGACCGGACATTGACGGGCATCGCGGAAATGATGGTGACGGAAAATCACGGTAATGGGATAGCGCCCCGGCATGGATTATCGGGTCAGGCCCGATAATGACGATGAAGGGGAGGCGGCGGGTTTCGGGTTTGAGCCCCGTGTCGGGCGGCTGTTTTTCCTGCGTCCGGGGCGCCCGCGCCGTCCAGGCCAGGTATCGCGGCCATGCCGCAACCCGGTGCGTATCGCTGGCGCATGGCCTGAAACTTGACCTGTCCGTTCATGATTCCTATAATCCGGTAACGTTTCCGGATTTAAGCGGTGAGATTGATGAATACCGAGAGCAAGGTGAAAACAAGGGTCCTGCGGCATCGCAGCCGCAATGCCGTTTTGGGCTCCAGGCGTCTGGAAGTGACCGTTCCCGCCGGTGATGCCGCGCTGGTGAAGGCGGTTGCCGGGGTGCTTCGGGCGGGCGGGGCGGATGCCCGGTCGCTTCGCGAAGCGCTGCTGCCGATGGTCGCGACGCCGAAAGCACGGACCGGGGCGGAACTGGTCCGGTTTTTCCGGGCCTCGCCGCTGGCCGAAACCGGGTTGGCGGTTGAACGCGATGCATCGACGGGGCGGTCCGTCGATCTGGAATAATGGCATTTCTGCTCGACACCAATATTATTAGTGAAACGGTGCGGCCAAGGCCTGCGCCACCGGTGCTGGGCTGGCTTGAAGCGCAGCGGCCCGACGATCTGTATCTGGCGTCGCAGACGATTGGCGAATTGATCCGCGGTGCGCGGAAGGTCCGGGAAGTGGCGCGGCGGGCGCGTTTCGAACACTGGATCGCAATGGAACTGACAGCGCAGTTTGAAGGCCGCATTCTGCCTTTTGACAGTGGTGCGGCCAAAATCTGGGGCGCGTTGATGGGGGATGGCGACCGGACAGGCCGGACACCATCCGCCGCCGATGCGCAGATTGCCGCAGTGGCCATGCAGGCAGGGCTGGTGGTCGTGACGCGGAATGTCAGGGATTTCGAGGTATTCGACGTGCGCCTGTTAAACCCCTGGGACGATGAAACCGCCTGCTGAGTCCGCGCTTCGTCGCGGCGCGCCGCCTTCAAGCCCGCTTACGCCAGCGCCTTGTGCACCGCTTCCGCCAGCTGCCGGCGCCGGAAGGGCTTGCCGATGAGCGTTTCGCCCGCGGCGGTCAGGCCGTTCGGGCGTGATTCGGCCGAATAGCCGGACATGAAAATGAATTTCAGGTCGGGCGTGCGCAGGCGGACCCGCCGGGCGAATTCCGGGCCGCTGGTGCCGCCCGGCAGGACCACGTCGGAGAGCACGAGGTCAACCGAAGCACCGCGGGCCAGCGCCTGTTCCGCCTGTGCGGCGGTTCCGGCCGTGATGGTCCGGTAGCCCAGCCTTTGCAGCATCTGCTCGGCAAGGGCGCGAACATCCGCTTCGTCCTCGAGGATCAGGATCGTCTCGTTCCGGCCCTGCGGAATATCCGGCCCCGCATCGGCGGGGGGCCGGGCCGCCGGGGTGTCGGCGCGCGGCAGGTACAGGTTGATCGTCGTGCCGCGTCCGTCCTGGCTGTGGATCGCGGCATGCCCCCCGGACTGCTTGGCGAAGCCATAG
>CAXBEC010000544.1:0-2808 GCA_963974145.1 uncultured Alphaproteobacteria bacterium
GCCCGTGTTGTCCTGATCGATGACACCGGTGTCCGGGCGACGATGACGGCCAGCTGGTTGAATCAGATGGGGTGGCCTGACGTTCATGTGCTCAAGGATGGCCTGTCGCAAATGCCCTGCATGGCCGGCCCCTATGTTGCGAATGTACCGGAATGCGACGCGGTGACGGTAGCGGACATTCCGGTTTCGGAACTTGATACGGATGGTGTGACCGTCATCGACCTGGGCACCAGCCTCGCTTATCGCGACGGGCATATTCCTGGGGCGTGGTGGGCAATCCGTTCGCGATTGGCTGATGCACTGACCCGGCTGCCGGCGTCGAAAACCTTTGTCGTGACCAGCAGTGACGGACAACTGGCCCGCCTTGGCGCCGCAGACCTGGCGGTTCTGACGGATGCGGATGTCCGGATTCTCGATGGCGGCACCGATGCCTGGCGCGCGGCCGGGTTGCCGCTGGAAGAAGGCTTTAGCCGTCTCGCTGCCGAAAAAGAGGATATCTACTATCTGCCGTATGACCGCGAAGGGACTATCGAGGATGCCATGAACCAGTATCTGACCTGGGAAATTGAGCTGATCAACCAGATCAAACGCGACGGTACGCTCGTTTTCCCGGAATTCGCGCCCTGATGGGGCCGGCGCTCCCTGCGTTGCCTGGATTCGCAACCGCCGGGCGGGCGATACTGAACGCCGTGCTGCCGCCACGCTGCGCCGTGTGTGGCGTTACCGTGGAACCCGGTGGTGCGCTCTGCGCGGATTGCTGGCGCAGTATACGGTTTCTGTCCGCGCCGGCCTGTGACTGTTGCGGCTATCCGTTTGAATATGCGGTACCTGACCGTACGGTATGCGGTGCGTGCTCCATGCGGCAGCCCGCGTTTGATCGCGCCAGGGCGGTGTTTGCCTATGACGATGCCAGTCGCGGCCTTGTTCTGGCATTCAAACATGGTGATAGAACACAGAATGCCCGGGCATTTGGTCAATGGCTGGCGCGGGCGGGCAGCGAATTGCTCCGCGATGCCGACCTGATCGTGCCGGTACCCCTGCATCGATGGCGCCTGTTTTTTCGGCGTTACAATCAGGCGGCGCTTCTGGCGCAGTCTCTAGGCCGGTTCTCCGGCCGACGCGTGTCGGTCGACCTTCTGACGCGCCACCGGCGCACCCCGATCCAGGGCCGGCTGTCGCGAACCGCGCGTATCAAGAACGTCCGCGGGGCATTTACCATCCGCGATTCCGGGCGCGCCGACCTCGCAGGCAAAAGAATCCTGCTGATCGACGATGTGCTGACCACTGGTGCGACGGCGGAGGAGTGTACCAGGGTGCTGAAACGCGCAGGGGCAGCCGCCGTGGATGTTTTGACGCTGTCCAGGGTTGTCAGACCGCTGGGGTGACGCCATATTTCACGCTGGTTTAGTGTGTTTATGGATATATTCCACTGTCGGCCGGTCGCGCCGGCGGGGATAAGGATTGGAAAAGAGCATGGCCAAGGTCGAAATATATACCAGCCCGTTTTGCGGATTCTGTCACCGTGCGAAACACCTGCTGGGACAGAAGAATGTGGCGTTCGAGGAAGTCGACGTCATGATGGACAGGGCACGAAAGAGCGAAATGGTGCAACGGGCCGGCGGTCGGACAAGTGTGCCGCAGATCTTCATCGATGGGGAACATGTCGGTGGTTGCGATGACCTGTTTGCCCTGGATTCCACGGGCAGGCTTGATGAGAAACTGGCTGCCGCAGGCTGACGATGATCCTTCGCGTCGCCTGCGTTCAACTGAACTCCGGCGCGGAAATCGGGCCGAATATTACCACATCCAGTGCGCTGATCCGACAGGCACACAGCGAAGGGGCGGCATTCGTCGCGACGCCGGAAGTTTCCAATCTCTGCGAAATGCGGCCCGGGCGCGCTGCCGAAAAAGCGTTTAACGAGGCGAACGAGCCTGCCCTGCAGGCTTATCGCGCGCTGGCGGCGGAACTTGGAATCTGGCTGCTTGCCGGGTCGCTGGTTGTCCGGCTGGAAGATGATCCGCGTTTCGCCAATCGCAGCTTCCTGATCGATTCTGAAGGTGCGGTCGCCGCGCGATACGACAAGATTCATATGTTCGATGTTGATCTGGAAGGCGGCGAAAGCTACCGCGAATCCTCCCGATTTCGCCCGGGAGAACGCTCTGTCATTTCCCCCTCGCCCTGGGGCGATATTGGCATGACGATCTGCTACGATATGCGGTTCGCTTATCTTTACCGGCATCTGGCGCAGGCCGGAGCGCGCATACTGACCGTCCCCTCATCGTTCGCCCGCCCGACGGGGCGTGCGCACTGGCATGTCCTGCTGCGGGCCCGGGCCATCGAAACCGGGTGTTTCGTGATTGCGCCGGCGCAGTGCGGCGATCATGAAGACGGACGCAAGACCTATGGCCATTCGTTGATCGTATCGCCCTGGGGGGAAATCCTGGCGGAGGCGGGCGAGGAACCGGGCGTCATTCTGGCCGATCTGAACCTCGACGCGGTCGATAAGGCGCGATCAATGGTGCCCTCGCTGGGCCATGACCGCGGCTACAGCCGCTAGCAGCTGTTTTAGCCTTGTTGCAGCATGGTTCCGTTACGCCCGGATTCGGCGGTCACGCCTCGCGCACCGCTGCAATATGCTGGACCACCCGCCTGTTTTCCTGAATGCACTGCCCGTAGGCAATGACCGTCAGTTTACCGCGTGTCGCCTCCAGCAGTTCGCCGCTGCGCAGGATGAAATCCGGGTTGCGGGGCCGGCCGAATGCCTCGTTGCCTTCGGCGAAAGTTTCATAAATCAGGACCCCGCCGGG
>CAXBEC010000545.1:0-2779 GCA_963974145.1 uncultured Alphaproteobacteria bacterium
TGCATGCGCCGGAACGGCCGTATGGTCGAAAACATCAGTGACCTTGCCGGGTTGGGTAAAAGCCATCCGGCGATGGCACTGGCGCTGATGGTATTCATGTTCTCGCTGGCCGGCATTCCGCCCATGGCGGGCTTTTTCGGCAAGCTGTATATTTTCCTGGCGGCAATTGAAGCTGAACTCTACACGCTGGCCATCATCGGCGTCGTGTCCAGCGTGGTCGGCGCCTTTTATTACCTGCGGATCATCAAGATCATGTATTTCGATGAGACCGAGGAACCGCTCGACAAGCCGATCGGCCGTTCGCTCGCGATGGTCATCACCGTGGCGGGACTGGCGATATTCCTGTTCTTCCTGTGGCCTGCGCCGATTGTCGATACGGCAGGGCAGGCGGCCGCTTCGCTGTTTCCGGGCTGAGCCGCCGACACCGGATGCCCGTTGCGCTGCCCGAAGGTTGTACGCTGGTCGCGCTGGCGCGGACCGGCTCCACCAATGATGAAGCCAAACGACTGGCCGCGACAGGGGCGAATGACGGAACGGTCGTCTGGGCGCGGGAGCAGACCGCGGGCCGGGGCCGGCGGGGCAGGGAATGGGCATCACCGGCAGGAAATTTATATTTTTCGGTATTGTTGCGGCCCGGAAAGTCACCGGTTGAATCGGCACAGTTGTCGCTCGTCGCTGCCGTGGCACTGAGTGACGCCATCGCCGCAATCCTGCCCGAAAACGCGGATCTGCGCTGTAAATGGCCGAATGATGTCCTCGTCAATGGCGGAAAGGTCGCCGGAATCCTGCTGGAATCCGCAGGGGCGGCCTCGGGCCGTATGACGGATTGGGTGGTTGTCGGTTGTGGTGTCAATATTGCCGACCATCCGGTGAATACCCTGTACCCGGCGACCGACCTGCAGGTCGAAGGGGCGGCGACGGCATCGGTGGAGACGGTACTGGCGCTGTTCCTGGAGACATTTTTTGGATGGCGTGGCCGGTGGATGGAATCAGGGATCGAACCGGTCCGGGCGGCCTGGATCGCCCGGGCGGCAGGTCTGGGCCAGGAAATTACCGTTCGATTGCCCAACCGCGAGATCCGCGGCAGGTTTGTCGATATGGACCGGGACGGTGCGTTGCTGCTGGAAGGGCCGGACGGTGTCCGGGAAACCATTTCAGCCGGCGATGTCTTTCTCTGATAGGGTCGGCTGATGCTTCTTGTAATCGATTCAGGAAATACCAATGTCGTTTTCGCCGTTTATGACGGCGATTCGCTGCAGGGTGTCTGGCGTTGTGCCAATGATCCGCGGCGCACGGCGGATGAATACGCAGTCTGGCTGACCGAACTGATGAAGCTGCGGGGTATTTCGCCGGCCGGTATCGATGGCGCTATCCTTGCGACCGTGGTGCCGCAAACGGCGTTCAACCTGGTGTCGCTCTGCGAACGGTATTTCTGCGGGACGCCGCTGGCAATCGGCGGATCCGGCGTCGAACTGGGGTTGCGTATTCTTATCGACCGGCCAGAACAGGTCGGCGCCGACCGGCTGGTGACTGCGGTGTCCACCTTCAGCCGGTATGGGGGGCCGTCGATCATTATCGATTTCGGAACCGCAACGACGTTCGATGTTATTGATAGCGATGGAAATTACCGCGGCGGCGTCATCGCGCCGGGTATTAATCTGTCGGCGGAAGCATTGCACATGGCGTCGGCACAATTGCCGCGCGTCGAGATCAAACCGACCGATATGGTCATTGGAAAGTCCACGATTCCGGCGATGCAGTCGGGTATCTTCTGGGGCTATATAGGCATGATTGAAGGGTTAGTGGCGCGTATGCAGACAGAATTTGGCAGTACGATGACGGTCGTTGCGACCGGCGGCCTTGCGTCGTTGTTCGCAGGCTCGACCGATGTCATCGACCATACGGACCGTGAATTGACCATACGTGGGTTGCTGGAAGTGTATCAGCGGAACCGGGCCGCATGAAGGGGTATGCGCAGACCGGGACACCGTCCCGGGAGGAGCTGTTGTTCCTGTCGCTGGGGGGCGCCGGTGAAATCGGCATGAACCTGAACCTGTTCGGCCATGACGACTCCTGGTTGATGGTGGACCTCGGGATCACGTTCGGCGACGACGAAACGCCGGGTATCGATATCATCATGCCGGACCCGACCTTCATCGAGGAACGCGCCGACAAGCTGGCGGGGCTTGTGTTGACTCATGCGCATGAGGACCATATCGGCGCGGTGCCGTATCTGTGGCGCCGGCTGAAATGTCCGATTTACGCGACCCCGTTCACGGCCAGCATCCTGCGCCGAAAGCTGGAGGAAGTGAACCTGCACAAGAAGGCGGTCATCACCGAGATACCGCTTTCGGGCCGTTTTGACGTGGGGCCCTTCAATATCGAACTGATTACGCTGACCCATTCCATCCCGGAACCGAACGCCTGTGTCATACGGACCCCGGCGGGGACGGTGATGCATACCGGTGACTGGAAACTGGACCCGGACCCCAAGGTTGGCGCGACGACGGATGAGGAAGCCCTGATCCGGGTCGGCGAGGAAGGTGTCCTGGCGATGACCTGTGATTCGACGAATGTCTTCGTCAACGGGCATTCCGGGTCCGAAGCCGATGTCCGGGACAGCCTGCGGGAAGCAACCGCAACATTTGACAACCGCGTCGTCATTGCCTGCTTTGCCTCCAACGTCGCGCGGCTTGAATCGGCGGCGCATGCGGCGCTCGAAAACGACCGCAGCGTGGCGCTGGTCGGCCGGTCGCTCTGGCGCTTCTATGAATCCGCG
>CAXBEC010000546.1:0-2777 GCA_963974145.1 uncultured Alphaproteobacteria bacterium
TCGGCCAGTTATACTGAATGTTCTGGCGGGTCGTGAAATGGCCGTAGCCGCGGTCATAACGCCGTGCAATCTGGGCCAGCATACGCATTTGCGTCGCGGACAAAGTACCATAGGGAATGGCGACCCGCAGCATATACGCATGTAACTGGAGATAGAGTCCATTCAACAGCCGGAGGGGACGGAATTCTTCTTCGCTCAGCCGGCCGTCGAGGCGGCGGTTTACCTGATTGCGAAACTGGGCAACCCGCTCGTTGACGAGCTGGGTGTCAAACTGGTCATAACTGTACATATTCAGGCGACCTGGCGGATATCGCTCTGGTTTGTACCATAAGCAACCGTTGGGCCGTTCGCCCGGATCTGCTCGCGAATCGTGACCGGACGCGGTAACGCGTCGTCAAGCGTTACATCAACGAGATAGGGATCGACGATGTACTGCGCGTCGGCCGCTTCCTGCGCCGTCGCCAGCATGGCGGCGTTGTCGTTTTCGTTCGTGGAAACAAGGCTTCCCGCGATTTTTTCCGACCATGTGCCACCGGTCGTGAGGTAGACCGCGCGACCGTCCCGAAGGCGGCTGGCCGTTACAACTTGTTGAATCATCGGTTCTCTCCGCTGTGTGCCTGGTGCGGCGCCGTTCCGCGCCAAGGTTCGCATTTTCGATGCTTTGCGCTATAAATAACACAAAACATACCGTTCAATTTGTTATTAAACATCATATTAGTGTTATTATGAAATAAAACAACATAAAAAAATGGAAAATAGAAAATGCCGCTGCGACGCTTTGCAGCTTGGGTTGATCGGGTCGAATCCGTATATCCTGCGAACAGTGTCAGCAGGAAGATATCGTCAGATGGCGGCAGCCTCTATCCGGTCAGAAAAAAACGTGCCCCATTCCGTTGCGGTCTGGCTGTTCCTCTGTGCCGGCATGGTCCTGGCAATGATGGTCATCGGGGCGATTACGCGGTTGACCGAATCCGGCCTGTCGATGGTCGAATGGCGGCCTCTGATCGGGGCATTGCCGCCGTTGAACGATGCTGAATGGGATCGGGTCTTCACGCTATACAAGCAAACGTCCGAATACCGGCTTGCCAATACAGGCATGACCCTATTGGAATTCCAGACGATCTTCTGGTGGGAGTTCATTCATCGCCTGTGGGGCCGTTCGATCGGGCTGGTCTTCGCGCTGCCCTTCGTGGTGTTTCTGGTTCGGGGCATGATTCCGCGCCGGCTGATCCCGCATCTGGTGACCTTGTTTGTGCTCGGCGGGCTGCAGGGGGTGATTGGCTGGTGGATGGTCAAAAGCGGTTTCGTCGACCGGACGGATGTCAGCCAGTACCGCCTCGCTATCCATCTGGTCATGGCGTTTTTGATACTCGGCTACCTGCTCTGGGTCGCGCTCGACATCGTATCGCCGCGCGAACGACAATCCTCGGCTTTGCGGGGGCATGCCCTCGTGGTGCTCGCCGTCGTGTTTGTTACCGCGTTCGCCGGCGGGCTTGTGGCGGGGCTGCGGGCCGGACTGGATTACAATACCTGGCCGCTGATGGGGGACAGCTTTGTCCCCGAAGGGCTGCTGGAACTGTCGCCGTGGTGGCTGAATGCGTTTGAGAATATCGCGGCGGTCCAGTTTGACCATCGCATGCTGGCCTATCTGACCGTGGGGTTGGTCGTCATCCTGTGGTGGCGCGCGCGAAGCGCCGATGCGCGTATCCGCCGCGCCGTCACCGCCTTGACCCATATGGCTGTGCTGCAGATCGGCCTTGGCATTGCGACGCTGCTGCTGGTCGTGCCCCTGCCGCTGGCGGTATTGCATCAGGCCGGGGCGGCGGTGACCTTCAGCCTGGCGGTGTGGGTGCTGCACGCGGCGTCCGGCCGCCGTTAAGCCAGATTACGCCGCCGGGCAGGCCGGCCAGCATGACCAGCAGCCCCAGCATGATCGACACACCGAGCGCAGGTTCCGTCGCGACGCCGAACGGGGCGAACAACCCGACCAGGACGGCCTCTCGGACGCCCCAGCCGCCGAACGAGATCGGCATCGTCGCCAGCAGCAGGGCCAGCGGCGTCAGGGTCAGGCAGACCATCAGCCCTGGCGAGGCGTCGGCGGCCATGGCGACCAGCCAGACGGTCAATCCGCTGCCCAGATGAATCGCCAGCGACAGGAACAGGATCGGCAGCCCGGCGCGCGACAGCAAAATCCTTCGCGCTTCCAGCAGAAACAGCCCCGTGCTGCGCAGCCATCGCCTGCCCGCGTGACGCAACGCGGGGCCGAACAGGATAATCGCGATCAGCACCAGCCCGGCGGCAATCAGGGCCAGCCAGGTTTTCTGCCCGGTCAGCGGCGCAACCAGGATGGCGGCCGGAACCAACGCCATCATCGACAGCATGCCGGCTGCGCGTTCCAGTACCACCCCCGTTGCTGCCTTGCCGGTCGAAATTCCGGCGGTGCGCAACATCAAAACCCGTGCGGCATCGCCGCCAAGGGTGGTGGAGAGGGTCTGGTTGAAGAACATCCCGATGAAGAACAGCTTCAGCGTCGGCCCGTAACGGGGGGCGTCCCCCTGCAGCCGCATGATCGCCCACCAGCGCCAGGCACTGATGAAACCATGCAGTATCAGCAGCGCAAAAGCAGCGCCGAGCCAGCCGGGATGCATCGCGCGCATCTGGGCGATGACCGGCGCAAAATCGAATTGTGTTATCAGCCAGCCAAGCAGCCCGGCGGAAATACCCAGTTTGAGCGCGAAGAACAGCCGCCGGCGCGTCATGCCGGGATTCAGCGCCCG
>CAXBEC010000547.1:0-2765 GCA_963974145.1 uncultured Alphaproteobacteria bacterium
AGCCCGTAATCGCCTCCAGACGGTCAGACAGATTCTCCATGACCGGGATGCCAGCGCCCGAAAGTTCCAGCGTGGCTATCGCATCCAACGCGGTCTGGCATGCCCGCCCCTTCGTCACCTCGCGCTGGCGATGGAACAGCCTGTCCCACCTGTCGTGCTCTGCGGCGGTATAGGATGCCCAATCCTGATCTATGGTGAAGTCGGCAGCCCGGGGGGCATTCGCGTAACGGTTCTTTTCGGTATTTGCGGCTGGCATCGTCATTTTTTGATCCTTGAGTCGCAGTCAGGCGAGCATAGCGTGGTCCACTCAATATACTACTTTTCCGGGACATCTCCCAACCTACATGTGCAAATAGCGCAGGCAAAAGGACACCAGACTGGATCGGCGAACGGAAATGTCATACGTCCAAAATGCTCCGAATACGCGACTACGGCATTGGCGAACCCGCCCGAGCAGCGTATCAAGCTTGGGGGGGCTGACGGACATCCACGTCGATGTCCGCATTCAGTCTGAGGTTGAGTAATTCATGCCTAGTGTTTCGTATTCGGTCGTCATCGTGAACTATAATGGTGGCGATTATCTCCAGAAGGCGGTCAATTCGCTCGCAGTTCAGACCAATCAGGATTTCGAAATCATCATCATCGACAACGCGTCGTCGGACGAGTCCATGAATCAGCTCGACACAAACGCCCTGTCAAAGTGTCGTATCGTCATGAATGCGGAGAATGTCGGATTTGCGGTGGCCAACAACATGGCGGCAAAACTGGCGACAGGCCGCTGGCTGGTCCTGCTAAATCCTGACGCTGCTGCTGAACCAGACTGGATCGAAAAGCTGGACTGCGCCACCGAGCAGTACCCAGGCTGTCGCACCTTCACGTCGGCGCAATATGATATGCATAATGTGGGTGTGATGGACGGTGCCGGAGACGCCTATCTGGTATTCGGAATTCCGTGGCGCGGCGGGTATGGCCAATCCCTCGCCGACCTTCCCGAAACCGGCCATTGCTTCAGCGCGTGTGGCGCTGGGGCAGTCTATGATCGCCAGTTGTTTTTGAACCTGGGCGGCTTTGACGAACGCTTCTTCTGCTATTGCGAAGATGTAGACCTCGGATTTCGGCTGCAGCTGATGGGCGAGACTTGCATTTTCGTGCGCGACGCCGTGATCCACCATGCTGGCAGCGCGATTTCGGGCGAAGGCAGTCCGTTTTCAACCTATCACGGCACGCGCAACCGGATATGGACCTATTTCAAGAACATGCCGCTGCCATTGCTGATCCTCACCCTTCCGGCGCACATTGCGATTTCGATCTACCTGTTGATACGAAGTATGCTGAACGGGCGTTTCAAATCGACGGCCCAAGGTGTCTGGCATGGCATCCGGTATATTCCCGGCATCATGATTGATCAGCGGTGGCGGACAACGGACCGACGCGTTTCAGTCTGGGAGCTTGCCCGCACAATGGCATGGAATCCCCTTCGCATGGGCCGACGGGCAACGCATGTACGCCAGCCATCGGAAGATTTTCCTGCCGCAGCAGTTCTCGTGTCGGACGAATATCGCTGATCAGGCGCCACCGTACTCAACGCCGCTGTGCGGGAACGTTCTGCAGGAAATCGGTGGCAAGGCGCTGCACACGACCTGCCCCGCAGATTTCCTCCACCCGCGACTTCGCCTGCGTGGCAAACTTGCGTCCGAGTTCACGGTCCGATTCCAGTCGCCCGAGCCATTGCGCTGCTGTCGCAGCATCCGGCTCGGCCCAGACGGCACCGGCCACACTGTAATGGATGCAGTCCTCCGGCACCGGGACGAACGTGCAGGGGACAAGTGCGGCTGATTCTGCATTCATATAATAGAGGTTGCCAGACCAGGCCGTTGCCACAACCGGAATGCCAAGTGACATCGCTTCCGCCGGACCGAGACCGAATCCTTCCGCCCGATGCAGGGAAACGAAGACATCGGCCCGGGCAATCAAGGCCCATTGCTGCTCGGTATCGAGCGACTTGTTGATCAGTTCGATATTCTCGGCACCCGCTATGGCAGCGTGCAGGACAACAGCTTCATCTGGCATCAGGTCAAGGTTTCGTACCTTCACGATCAGGCGACAATCATCCCGATCGCCGAACGCAGATCGGAACGCGCGAATGGCGCCGACGGGATTCTTGCGTTTGAAACTCGACAGGGCGTCAGCCATCACGAGGACGGTGAATGGCTTCGGCGACACACTCGAACTGGCAACGGCCATATCCTGCGGCGCGCTGATCGATATCGGCAATACGCGCACAGGCGGTGCCAAATTGTGCCGCCGGAAGGCACCGGCCGTGAATTCCGAAAGCGCCCAAATCTCGGATACGAACGGGAAAGCCTTTTCCCATCCGGGTGGAAACGCGCTCAGTTCCCAGGCCCAGGCACCAATCACGCGCCACCGTCGTCCCCGACGGAGGGTTAGTTTGCGGAGGCCGTAGGCGGTTTCGGGGCCGTTTACGTGCAAAATAAGGGTGCCATTCCGCGTAGCAGGGAACGCTTCCAGCGGAATATCACAGTCGAAATCCGCCATCGCGAGGGATTCGCTCAGGTCTACTGCCGTCACATCGTATCCGGCAGCCTTGAGGGCATGATAGGTGGAGCGCGCCCATGTGCCGAGACCGCTGGCCGTCCGGAACATGCCGGCGACGACAACCGGATCGGCAGGGGAAATCCCAGCCGCATGCAGGTCTGGCCGGGCGATCGACACGCTCTGGAACCAGATCCAGAAACGGTTGCGCA
>CAXBEC010000548.1:0-2763 GCA_963974145.1 uncultured Alphaproteobacteria bacterium
GCGGCTCAACGGAATCTACGGCGTTATAAACAACAGGGATCGCCGCCACGAAACCCGAACCACCTATTTCCCAGCGCTTCCGGTAGGTCTCCTCGCGTTCCTGCTGGCTGACCTCTGTCGCCGACCGGTCATTGAATTCGCGCAACACGCCGTTTGGCGCATAGCGCATTTCCCCGCGGCGCGCACGGTACTCGCCCTTCCATGTACCTTCGTATTCCGGCGTCATCGTTTCGTTGCGTGACGGGATCGAATAGTTCGGCGTGCGCTGGAAGACAGTGACATGCGCCGCCTCGCGCGCCAGCACGGGGATTGACTGGATACCCGAGGAACCGGTGCCGATCACCGCGATGCGCTGGCCCGAGAAATCAACCTTCTCATGCGGCCAGGCGCCGGTGTGATAGGTATTGCCCCTGTAGTCCGCCAACCCGTCGATCTTTGGCGTCTGCGCGGTGGAAATGCAGCCCGTCGCCATGACGAAATGCTGGGCGGCCACGGTTTCGCCGGAACCGGTCGTAATCGTCCAGCGGCGCGCGGCTTCATCAAAATGTGCCGCCTTCACTTCGGTATCGAAATCGATATGCCGCTTCAGGTCGAACCGGTCCGCGACATGGTTGGCATAGGCCAGAATATCCGGCTGCGCCGAAAACTTCTCCGGCCAGTGCCATTCCTGCTGCAGTTCCTCGTCGAAGGAATAGGAATACTGCATGCTTTCGACATCGCACCGTGCGCCAGGGTAGCGGTTCCAGTACCACGTCCCGCCAACCCCGCCACCGCGCTCGAACAGCCGGGTGGAGAACCCCAGTTTCCGCATGCGGTGCAGCAGGTAGAGGCCCGAAAACCCTGCCCCAACGATCACCACATCGACTGGCGTTGCTGTTTCCGCCTGCTGCGTCATGGGGGGAGTCCTCACAAGGTTTGGCGCCGGACCGCCCGGCGGGACGGATATTTAAACAGGAAATGCCGACTTGCGCCAAGCGACCCTGCACCTTCTCGATGCAGTCTATCGGCGACGCAGTCCCGTATGGGCGATGAAATCTACCGTTGTTTCAGCGGTCGCAACTGCGACCGAACCATAGATGGGTCACCTGGATTTCCAGGTCTTGACGAGGAACCGCGCGTCATCCTCCGAAACGCCCCACATCTCGAACCTGATGCGGACGTCGTCATACAGTGAAACCTCGCCCTGTTCCTTTTCGAAATCCCGATACATCGCGACGTTGACATCCATGGCGTCGAGGGCACGGTTTTCCTTGCTGGCGATGGTCTCGACCATGTTCACCGCGCAGGCGGCGATGGACGCGCAGAACATCTCCCCCGCCCCGACCGCTTCGCCGCCGGTATTTTCCGCGACCCAGTGATGGTCTCGCGCGTTACAGACCGAACGGCCCGGAATGCCGATGCTGTAACAGCTTGCCTCATAGGCGAGTGCGAGTTCGGACATGGCTGTCTCCCTCAGAGTGAAACCTGTCGGGAGTGTGGCAAGAGGGGATAGCGGGGGCAACAGGTATTACGGCAGCTTGTGCGACGGGAAGGCGATACAAGCACGAGATCCATAGTTACAGTGAATTCCCGGCCACCCTGCTGGCGCAGGGGCCGGGCTTGAATTAACATTCGCCAAACGAGTGTACAGGTACGGTCGAAACAGGGGGACAGGATGGCAGGATCGGGCCGGTTGTTCGGGGGAATTTCGGTGGTTCTGGCGCTGGCGCTGCACGGTGCGCTGGCCGGGGTTGCGGTCGCGGCGGAGGCGGTCAGTTTTGGTAGTGACTGGCGGGCGCAGGCGGAACATGGCGGGTTCTACCAGGCGTTGGCGCGCGGCTTCTACAGAGCCCGGGGGCTCGAAGTGACGATCCGGCAGGGCGGGCCGCAGATCAACCACGCGCAATTGCTCGCCGCCGGCAAGGCTGATTTCAGCCTGTCTTCCAACAGTTTTATCGTGCTGAACTACGCCCGCGAAAACATCCCCATGACCGCCGTCGCCGCGATCTTCCAGAAGGACCCGTCGGTGCTGATCGCCCATCCCGGGCAGGGCCATGACAGCCTCGCGGCGCTGCAGGGCAAGCCGATCTATATCGGCGCGGACACGCGGGTCGGCTGGTGGCTGTTCCTCAAGGCGCAGTTCGGCTACAGCGATGAGCAGATCCGCCCCTATACCTTCTCCATCGCCCCCTTTCTGGCGCAGAAATCGGCGATCCAGCAGGGTTATCTCGGTAGCGAACCCTTCCTGATCGAAAAGGAAGGCATTCAGCCGGTGGTCCACCTGCTGGCAGATTCCGGCTACCAGGGCTATGGCGCGCTGATCGAAACCTCAAAGCGGCTGGCGACGGACAGGCCTGAGCTGGTGCGCGCTTTCGTCGCCGCCTCCATCGACGGCTGGCGTGATTACCTGAACGGCGACCCGGCGCCGGGCAACGCACTGATTTTGCGAGACAACCCGGAAATGACCGCGGAACTGCTCGCCTATGGCCGCGCCAAGATGAACGAATACGGCATCGTGGAATCCGGCGATGCAAAGACATCCGGCATCGGCGCGATGACCGCGGCGCGCTGGCAGGCCTTCTTCGAGCAGATGGCGGCGCAGGGCCTCTACCCGGCGGACATGGACTGGCGCGGCGCCTGGACGGCGGATTTCCTGCCGCAATGAGAAACGGGACGGCCTGCCGGCCGGGCATGGCCTGGCGGCTCCGGCTGGATCCTCGGGTCAGCCCAGAAGCCATCAGTTCGCCCCTTCTCCCCTTGAGGGGAGAAGGTTGGGATGAGGGG
>CAXBEC010000549.1:0-2751 GCA_963974145.1 uncultured Alphaproteobacteria bacterium
TGATCGTTGCCGGCCGACTGGCTTGAATCCCCATCCGTACTGGCATTGTTGCCGCCCGCCGCCTGGTTCTGCGCGTTCTCGGAAGAGGCTTGCGATGCATCGTCGGCAATATTGTTATCGGTAACGTCAACAGTGATAGGGGGCACTTCCTGTGCGACTGCCGCAGTCGTAAGCATCGCGCCCAATGCTATCGCTGACACGCTGGTAAGTAATGCTAACTTATTCATCCTTGATCTCCTGTTCCTGCGGGCGCGCACGTTGCGTATGCCCACCTATGGTATTGGCGTCCTTACACGCCGCCCGACCCGCCCATTTCCATAGAGGCTCACTGAGGCCGATTCCCTGGCCTGAGAGATTCCCACCGGGCCGTGATTTACACGAAGCAGCAAAAGCCATGCCATGCCGGAGAAAACCTTATAAACTACTGATTTATTGTATATTTTTGACAACCCAAAAGATCGAACACGCGATACCGGTGATCACGGGCCCCGGTATCGAAAAAAAGTGTTAACTTTTGTTAACTAAATTCCGGGTGCTCCATCCCATCGGGTCGAATTTCGTCCATTGCGCGAGTTCGCCTCCTGCGGGATTTACATTAAAAAAAATTAATGATTCCGGCGGCTTGGCGTGGCTGCGTTTGCGCGCCGCGGTGCTCCCGATCCCCCAAAAGGAAATTGTGTAAACTTTGCGTAACACGGGCGTGCGCGGCTCGCTGATTTGCGAAGGTCGCAAGCACCTCCCAATATTGCGGAAATGATAAAGGGGAGCCCGCCGGGCTTCCGCCATCCGTCGTTGGAATTCGCGTCGGGCGCTATTGAAAGGAGCCGCTGCGATAGGTCGTCTTCGGTGTGACCATCCCGATCGGGGAACCTGCACCGGTCCCCAGGGCAGGATTGGCAATCACGCCCTTCGAGACGCCGGTCTGGGCCACGCCTGTCGTAGCCATACCAAGGGAATTCGGCGCGGGGCCGCCCTGGTTTCCGATACCCCGGCTGACCGAGATGCCCTGCAACGCGGAGCTGCTGAGATCGGCAGCACCGCTGAAGGAAAGGATATCGGCATTCGCATTGGGCAGCGGCTCTTCCGCATCGACCACGCCGGCAACCAGAATGAATATGATCACGGCCAGTAAAAAGAAGGCGTCCTTAACGATCTGCTTTTGATGCATGTCGAACGCTCCTGCCCATCTCGCGATACACTTGTCTTCATGCTCTACAGCAATGTCCGTGCCACTCTCTGAAGAATGACGGCTACAGGCCTTTACCCTAGCGCTTTCGGCTTTCCTCGCCTGGGCGTCACGGCATCTGTGCGGCAAGACGCCAATTTTCCGGATTTGAACTGTTAACCAATCGGAACGGGGAATCTTCTTTTGCACCCCGTCACGGCCTTTGAGACAGTCTGCCAGAGGTCATCCGCCGCACTGTGATGATGTACCATCCGGTAAGACCGGCAAGGCTTGCCGGTCTGATGCCGCCCGGTTCGGGGTCACGGTGTGTTGTCCTCTTCGAATGGCGGAGTGTGAAGCAGCAGCGATTGCCACCGCGGGAAAATCCCGTGGCGGGCTACTTCTTTTCGATCGTGATGCCGCCATTACCGACATTCAGTTCGATGCCCGATTTCTGCTGGTCCTGATAGAACCAGTACCCGAGCACCGCGACGATGACGACTAGGCCGCCGATAACGCCGTAGAGGAGGTTGTTGTTCATAAGCTATCGAATCCTTGCGTCTGAGTTCACGTTTGCCAAATCATTGTCTTCCAACATACCGGCCGCTGCCGCCGTCGAGCCAGATTCGGATAATGCCTTCGAGGCGGCGGCCCGGAGGAAGGCCGAGACCGATTTCCCGAGGCCTTTTATCGGGTCTCGATTGGCTCTGGCGCGGAGAGCGAAACACGCGCTGCATCCAGCCGTTCCAGACGACGGCCGAAGAATACCGAGACCGCCAGAATGACAATTGCCAGGGTCGGGAGAATGAGGTGTTCCATTGTTTTACTGTGCTCTTTCCCGAAAAGGCATTAACGCAATATCCATTTGGCACCCTACTGACGCCCGATCCGGCACGGCAGCCTCGGAATATACTTATCCATCGTACGCTCTGCGGCGTGCCGCCGCGCACAAGCCGTAGCTGCACCGCAATGGTCGAGGCGGAACGATTATTGCTGCTTATGGACCCATGCCGTTGTCGCGGATTTGCACGGGCGGCCCGTGCCGAACCGAATGGTTTGACATGCGTAGATTCCGAGCCTGTTTCAGGACCTTTCGGTCGGGCATTGTCCGGATCGTGATTTCGTAAGGAAATCAAACGCTATGGAAAAACCTGCCATGAAAACCACCATTGCTTCCTGCCTTCTGTCACTGGTCTTCGTGACGTGGGGCCTTTCAGTTCTCATGAATTCGCTGATCGGCTAAATCAGATCATGGTTGGCTGGATCGCCAGCGGCGATTCCGGTCAATAACAATCTGATCCAAACGGAAACGCAACAGCCACGTTATTCTGGCGGGTTTTTTGGCGGCGACGGTTTGTCGGCTTTGAATTTGTCCGCAGCGACGGCCAGCCGGGCAAGGGCGGGAAGCGATCTGGAGCCGGTCTTTTTCATGGCTTCTGCGCGATGGTTCTCGACCGTGCGCTGGCTGATGCCCAGATCCGCAGCGATGTTCTTGTTCGGATGGCCCGCCAGGACGAGGTCCATGACCTGTCGCTGCCGCTGCGTCAGGCCGGCTATTTTCGCCGCCGCATCTTCCTGTAATGCCA
>CAXBEC010000550.1:0-2742 GCA_963974145.1 uncultured Alphaproteobacteria bacterium
TCTTTCAGGAAACCGGCTGCCACGGCGTTGCCGAAGGGGCCGCGCTGGCGCTGGCGGGGGCCGATGGGGAACTCGTCCTCGCCAAGCGGAAATCGAAACGGGCAACCTGCGCCATCGCCCGCGCCGCCGCCCCCCTCGAAGGGGAACCCGCGGGCCGGCCACGCGGCGCGCTGGCGATCATTGGCATCGGCCCCGGCAGCGATGGCTGGCGATCGCCCGAAGCGACGGCACTCGTCGCCCGGGCGGAAATCGTCGTCGGCTACGGGCTGTATATCGACCTGCTCGGCGCGCTGGTGCCGGTGGAAAAACGACGCGACTATGGGCTTGGCGAGGAAACCGACAGGGTTCGCGAGGCCCTGTCGCAGGCGGCAGCCGGAAGGCGGGTCGCGCTCGTCTGTTCCGGTGACGCGGGAATCTATGCGCTGGCGACCCTCGTATACGAAATGCTGGACGCCAGCGACGACCCCGCCTGGCGACGGACCGCCATAACCGTGACGCCCGGCATTTCGGCGATGCAGGCCGCCGCCGCGCGGGCCGGCGCGCCGCTGGGCCACGACTTCTGTGCGATCTCGCTGTCCGATCTTCTGACGCCGCGAGAAGCGATCATCCGGCGTCTCGAAGCCGCCGCAGCGGGCGATTTCGTGACCGCATTCTACAATCCGCAAAGCAACAGCCGCCGCGAGTTGCTGGTTCAGGCATACGATATCTTCACCGCCGCCCGCCCGCCATCGACACCGGTGACGGTCGCCCGCAATCTGGGCCGGCCGGATGAAACGGTGACCATCGTGCCGCTCTGCGAACTGGATACCGAATCCGTCGACATGCTGACGATACTCATCATCGGCAACAGCGAATCCCGGACACTCGTCACCGGCGACGGGGTCCGAGCCTTTACACCGCGTGGCTACAGGGGAAAACGATGACCGTCCATTTTATCGGCGCTGGACCGGGTGCCGCCGACCTGATTACCGTGCGGGGCCAGAACCTGATCCGCACATGCCCCGTTATCCTCTATGCCGGTTCGCTGGTTCCGGCGGAGATCGTGGCGCAGGCGCCGGAAGGGGCGCGCGTGCGGGACACCGCCCCCATGAACCTGGACGAAATCATCGCCGAGATCGCCGCGGCCCATGAACAGGGCCTCGATGTGGCACGGGTTCACTCCGGCGATCCGGCGCTCTACGGGGCGACCGGCGAGCAGATGCGCCGGCTTGATGCGCTGGGCATTCCCTATGATGTCGTGCCCGGTGTTTCGAGTTATTCCGCCGCGGCCGCCGCGCTGAAGGCCGAACTGACCCTGCCCGGCGTTGCGCAGACGGTCGTGCTGACCCGGACGGCGACACGGGCATCGACGATGCCGCCGGGCGAAGACCTGGAAACTCTGGCGCAGAGCAGGGCGACGCTGGCGATCCATCTGGCGATCAATAACATGGCGCATGTCGTTCGGTCACTGACGCCCCATTACGGCGCGGATTGTCCGGTTGTCGTCGCCTACAGGGTGACCTGGCCGGACGAGTTGATCCTGCGGGGAACGCTTGCGGACATCCGTGAGAAGGTCAAGGCGGCGCGTATCACCCGCACGGCGCTGATACTGGTTGGCAGGGTTCTGGCATCAGAAGATTTTTCGGAGAGCCGCCTGTACGCGGAAGATCATCATCACGTACTGCGACCACGGAAATAACCGCAACCCCTATCGGCGGTTTTCCGCTTGCTCCAGCAGCTTCAGAACATCCCGGTCGCGCCCGTTCCGGGCGAGGTCCAGCGCACTTCGCCCTGTATAATCCTGCAAGTCGATATCCGCGCCATTCTCCAGCAGAAACTGTACAACATCGTAATAACCACCAACTGTCGCCTGCATCAAAGGGGTCAGACCCTGACCGTTTCGCAGATTGACCCGCGCGCTCGCCTCGACAAGCAGACGGACGACTTCATAGGCACCCTGCTGCGCCGCCCAACTCAACGCGGAGTTACCATTCGTGTCCTGGCGGTCTACAGAGGCGCCGGCATCCAGGAGCAGTTTGACAATATCCTTCGACCCGACAAAGGCGCCGAAGATGAGCGCCGTCCGACCCTGTTCGTCCCGCAGTTCGATGTTCAGGCCGCGCTTGATCCAGTATTCGACAACATCCGCATTGCCGACGGCGGCGGCATCAATCATCGGGTTGGAGCCAGTCACATCGACCTGCGCCCCGGAAGGGACAGTCCATAAAGCGGCCACAGCGACAATTGCGGCATAAACAATCCGCATCAGTGTTCCTTTCGTTCCATTTTTTGCGCAACCCATTGCAAAGCCTCTTCGAGCGTCTCGACATGCTGTCCGTCTTCCGGAGGCGGCGGCGCGATCATGACAACCGGTAACCGCAAGCGCCGCGCCGCGGCGATTTTTGCAAATGTCGCCACTCCGCCGCTGTTCCGGCTTACCACGGCATCGATTCGTTCACGGCGCAGAAGTTCGATTTCAGCCGCCTCGCCAAACGGACCCCGGCCCAGAATGACCGAATAGGCGGCGAGCGGCAATTCGGTTTTTGGGGGATCAATCATGCGGACGACAAGATGAATACCTGGCATTCCGGCAAAGGCGTCCAGTTTCTGCGACCCGATGCTCAGGAATATTCTGGCACCCAATTGCGGCAAAATCGCGGCCGCGGCCGCGAAATCCGGAACACTTTGCCACCGGTCGCCCGCAACAGAAGTCCAGGGCGGGCGGGAGAATAACAGCCGGGGAATCCCGGCAGACTGGCAAGC
>CAXBEC010000551.1:0-2741 GCA_963974145.1 uncultured Alphaproteobacteria bacterium
CCCGTTCCTGCAGGCGGGTTTCGTGGTCAGCGTCGCCGGGTACATGCTGATCGTCCAGCCGCTGATTGCCGCCGTTGCGCTGGCCTTCCTGCTGCCCTCCACCATCGTTGTCGCGCTGACCCAGCCCGCCCTGAACCGCCTGTCGGGGGAAAAGATCACCGCGACCCGCGAACTTGGCGAACATGTGCTGCGTAACGGCGACAGCGAGACACAGGGTGACGCCCCGGACGGCATCATCGAGCGCATCTACCGGCTGCGGCTACGCTTTGTCGCCATCAAGCACGCGACCAAGGGGTTCAACAATGTCATCAACCTTGCCGGACCGCTGAGCATCCTGCTGGTCGGGGGCTGGCTGGTGATCGAGGGGCAGGCCGAACTGGGCACCATCGTCGCCTTCATGTCCGGCTATGAACGGATGAGCGACCCGGCGCGCGAGCTGCTGAACTTCTACCGCCGCCTGTCGATGATGCGCATCCAGTACCGGCTGGTGCACGAGGCCGGCGTGGAAGATTAACGCCCCCTCTTTTCATCCCGAACCCCGATCCGGACTGACGGATCGCGCGCTCATCAGCCCAGGACAGCCGGGACCGGCCGGATATCGCGGGATACCCGGCCCCTTTCACCGGTGTCAGGAGTGCAGTTCACCTTTCAGGCTTGTCCCGTCCGGTGCGCGTTCCGAAACATGTGCCGGAACAGCCGAGGAGTCCTCCCGCAGCGACTTCAGGATTCCGTAGGTCATCAACAGCATGATGACACTGACCGGCAGGGCCGCTGCGATGGACGCCGTCTGAAGGGCCTTGAGACCGCCGGCCAGCAGCAGGACAGCCGCCACAAAGCCTTCGCCCAGCCCCCAGATAACGCGAAACCGCTTGGGCGGATTGTCATCGCCCATGCTGAGCATCGTGGTGATCACCAGTGTGCCGGAATCCGACGATGTGATGAACCATGTCGCCAGCAGGAAGGTCGACAGCGCCGCCATCCCCCAGTTAAGCCAATGCACCGTCGTCATCTGTTCGATGGTGCCGTAGAGCGCGGCGGGCAGGTTCCAGTCACGGACCAGTTGCACAACACCCGCGGTGCCAACCCCGCCGGCGGCATTCAGTTCCATATACATGGCGTTGCCGCCGAAGATACAGAGCCAGAAAAACGCGATCGTGGTAGGCACGAACATGACGCCGACCATGAATTCGCGAATGGTACGGCCGCGGCTGATCCGGGCGATGAACATGCCCACGAAGGGCGCCCAGGAAATCCACCAGCCCCAATAGAAGATGGTCCAGCTGCCCTGCCATTTGGCGTCGCCTGTATCGTTGAAGGTCTGGAAGCCCATCGGAATGACGTTCCACAGGTAATCGCCGATTGAGGTAACGAAGAAACCCATCAGCCATTTGGTCGGCCCGCCGAACAGGAAGAAGGCCAGCAGCACGATGCTGAGATAGATATTCCATTCCGAGATGATCCGGATCCCGTTGCCGACACCCGATACGGCCGACAGCGTGGCGACGATGGTGATGATGGTGATCAGGATGACCTGGGTCATCAACCCGGGGTCGATGCCGAACAGGTGGTTCAGCCCCGTCGCCATCTGGCTGACGCCCAGCCCCAGCGAGGTCGCGACCCCGAATACCGTGCCGAACACGGCCAGCAGGTCGACCGCGTGGCCGAGCGGGCCGTAGATCCGTTCGCCGATAACCGGGTAGAGCGCGGACCGCAGGGTCAGCGGCAGCTTCTTGCGGAAGCCGAAATACGCCAGGCACAAACCGACCATCACATAGATGGCCCAGCCGTGAAATCCCCAGTGAAAATAGGTCACGCGCATCGCCGCGACGGCGCGGTCGGTCGTCATTTCCGTCACGCCGGAATGGGCCGCGAACGGATTGTTCGGATAGCCCCAGGCGGCGGCGTTATCGAAATAGAAAATCGGTTCCGCGATCCCGAAGAACAGCAGGCCGATCCCCACACCGGCGGAGAACAGCATCGCGAACCAGGAGAAATTGCTGAATTCCGGCCGGGAATCATCGTCACCGAGCCGGATATTGCCGTAACGGCTCGTCATCAGATACAGGCACACGAACAGCATGACCGTCACGACGCTGATGTAATACCAGTTCAGCGCGGTTTCGATCCAGCCCCGGACCGCGGAATAGATATCATTCGCGAATTCGACATTCAGGGCCGTGAAAACAACAAACGCGACAATCATGCCTTTCGCCGCGATGCCCATTCCAGGATGCAGTCCATCCCACATGCCTTTCGTGGCAACAAGGTCGGATCGCGGCGGACCGGGCTCGATATTCATGTATAAAATCTCTCCGTAAACGTTAATTTTTTGACTGAATTCCCCAGGGCAACATACACGACCGTTGCCGAACGACAACCGCAGCCCCCGAAACGGCCTGGCGGCAGCGGGAAAACCGGGCGGGTTCGGCACCGGCGATTGCGGGCCCGCCGCGCGCCGGGTTAGGCTTTCTTCCTGACGCCACAGCGGGGGAAAGAACCCATGAAGATCGACGGAGAATGCCATTGCGGGGCGATCGCCTATGAGGCGGAGGTCTACCCGGATTCCATCCGCATCTGCCACTGCACCGACTGCCAGCAGCTCAGCGGCTCGCCCTTCCGCGCCAATGTCTCGGCGCCGGCGGAAACCTTCCGGCTGCTGCGTGGCAGCCCGAAGAGCTATATCAAGACGGCGGAAAGCGGCAACCAGCGCCGCCACATGTTCTGCGGCGATTGCGGCACGC
>CAXBEC010000552.1:0-2740 GCA_963974145.1 uncultured Alphaproteobacteria bacterium
GCAGGTCTTCCGCCGGCCGCTGCCCGAGGTGCTGAAGGAACGGATCATGGATCCGATCGGCGCGTCGGATACCTGGATCTGGCATCACTACCGCAATTCCTTCTTCGAAATCGACGGCGTGCCAATGCCGTCCGTGCCCGGCGGGGCGCATTGGGGCGGCGGGTTGTGGATCAACAGCCTGGATCACGCGCGCATGGGGCAGCTCATTATCCAGCGCGGCGCCTGGGAAGGAAAGCAGTTGCTGCCCGCCGCCTGGATTGACTCGCTGAACAAACCCTGTCCGGTCAAGCCGACATACGGTCTGCTGTGGTGGCTGAATACCGGCGGCACGCATTACGACAAGGCGCCGGAAACCAGCTTCTTCGCGCAGGGCGCGGGGCAGAATATCGTCTGGATCGACCCGGCGCTCAAGCTGGTCGTGGTCACGCGCTGGATCGACGCGCGGAAGGTGAATGACTTTGCCGGCCACGTGATGGCCAGTCTGGCCTGATCCGGCGGACGCTGTGATCTCGATCCGCAATATCGACCATGTGGTCATCCGCACCGCGGATATGGACCGGGCGCTGGCGTTTTACGGCGATGTGCTGGGCTGCCGCGAGGAACGGCGGCTCGATTCCATCGGGCTGGTGCAGCTTCGTGCCGGGACGTCGATGATCGACCTGATGGATGCATCCGCCAGTCCGCCGCCGGACGGTGCCGGCAACATGGATCATTTCGCGGTGCGTGTGGAGCCCTTCGATCCCGATGCCATCCGCGCACACCTGGAAGCCCATGGCGTCGAGGCGGGCAGCGTCGAAAGCCGCGTCGGCGCCGAAGGCAATGGCCCGTCGATCTATATCAAAGACCCGGACGGCAATACGGTGGAGCTGAAAGGCCCGCCCTACCCGTAACCGGGTTCGGACACCAGGACTATCAGACCGGTCGTTCGCCGATGACCGTCACCCGGTGCATTTCGCGCCGGTGGCCGGCATAGTCGTTCAGGGCGAAATGCTGGGTGCAACGGTTGTCCCAGAAGGCGAGGGAACCCGGCTTCCAGCGGAACCGGCAGGTGAATTCCGGTCGCACCGCGTGGTCATACAGGTATTGCAGCAGGGGTTCGCTTTCCGCCACGGTCCAGCCCTTGAAGTTATGGGTGAAGTTGGCGTTCACGAACAGCCCCTTGCGTCCCGTTGCGGGGTGCGTCCGGATGACCGGGTGCTCAACCTGCTTTGTCGCGTCGATCCCGGTACGGATTTTCATCGAACCGCTGTTCTTTTTCATTCGTTCCGAGGCCCGGCTGTTCGTGTCGCCATAGCTCCGGCTGGCGTCATGCATGGCGGTCATGCCATCCAGCATCAGTTTCATGCCGTCGGAAAGCGCGTCATACGCCATATACATGTTGGCAAACATGGTATCGCCGCCTGATTCCGGTACATCGAGCGCATAGAGAATAGAGCCCAGCGCCGGTTTTTCGTAGAAGGTGACATCCGTATGCCAGGTGCCGCCGAAATTGCTGGCCGTGTCGCTGGCTTCCTTGATGACGGGCATGACTTCCGGATACGCCTCCAGCCCTGCGGCATAGGGGTGAATATCCAGTTCGCCGAACCGGCGTGCGAAACTGCGGTGCTGTTCCGGTGTCAGGGACTGGTCGCGGAAAAAGATGACCAGATTCTCGTGGAATGCCTGCCGGATCTCGTCAAATGTGTCCTCATCGGGAATGGCGGCCAGGTCGACGCCGCCAATTTCCGCGCCAAGGGCCCCCGCGATAGGGTTCACTTCGATTTTCCGATAGGTAGTCATGACGATGGGATCTCCGGTTTTTCATGAAATGGTAGTATCGACGATAGTATTTTAAATCGTATGGTTGTCTTTTGGCCGATTGTGTTGCGCAAAGCATGACACTTTTGTCCGGAAATTAAAATAACGGTCAGCTTCCCCTTGGCAAAGGCGGTGCTTTCTGTATTTTTGCTCGCTTGGAAACAGAACGCAGGCGGGAAAGCCGACGATGAAGATCGCCATTCTGAAGGAAAAGCGTCCCCATGAAACGAGGGTCGCGGGCGTTCCCGAAACCGTCAAGAAACTGATCTCCCTCGGGGCCGAGGTTGTTGTGGAGAAGGGTGCCGGCAAAGGCGCCTCCGTTTCCGACACGGCTTACCGGGATGCGGGCGCCACTATCGCCAATACGGCAAAGGCGGCGCTGGAAGGTGCGGATATCGCGCTCAAGATACAACGTCCCATGACCAAGACTGAAGGCACCGACGAACTGGCGGATTTTTCGCCGGGCCAGGTGCTGATCTGCCAGATGCAGGCGCTGAGCGACCCGGCCTGGGTCGAGGCGCTGGCAGGTGCCGGTGTTACGGGCCTTGCGCTTGAGCTGGTGCCCCGTATCTCGCGGGCACAGTCCATGGATATCCTGTCCTCGCAATCCAACCTGGCCGGTTACAAGGCGGTGCTGGATGCGGCGTCGGAATTCGGCCGCGCCTTTCCGATGATGATGACCGCCGCCGGCACCATTCCGCCGGCCCGCGTGCTGATCATGGGGGTCGGGGTGGCCGGGCTGCAGGCCATCGCAACGGCCCGCCGTCTGGGCGCGATCGTGTCGGCAACCGACGTGCGACCCGCAACCAAGGAACAGGTTGAATCGCTGGGCGCCACCTTCGTCGCGGTCGAGGACGAGGAATTCGCCCAGGCGCAGACCGCGGGCGGTTATGCCAAGGAAATGAGCGACGGCTACAAGGCGAAACAGGCGGCGCTGATCGCC
>CAXBEC010000553.1:0-2737 GCA_963974145.1 uncultured Alphaproteobacteria bacterium
CAGTATGGCGCCGCCATAGACAAGAAGAATGCCAGCGCTTTCAAAGCCGATTCCGGCGGGTCCTTGTTTCTGGCGCAGAATTAAACCGAGCAGCAGGATCGCGGTCATGAAAAGTCCGACGGAAAGCCAGAAAAAGTCCTGCGCTTCCACGGCGTGGAAGAGCGAACCATCGCGGTAGCCAATATCCGACAGCGTCAGGAACAAGACGTCGAACGTATTGCCGCCGATAATCCCGCCAACGGCCAGTTGCAGGGCGCCACGCCGAACCGCGGCAATCGTCGTGACGAGTTCGGGAAGCGAGGTTGCGACTGCTGTCATCAACGCGCCGACCGCCGTCGATGAAACGCCAAGCTCATCGGCGATGACAAAACCGCAACGCGCGATGGTCCAACCCGCCGCAGATAAAACCACCATCAGGGCGACAAAGGGAACAAGCAACCGAACGGGGCTTCTGTCGGAATCGGTTTCCTCGTCCGAAACGTCATACCGGGTTTCGTTCGTTCTGACGGGCTTCCACATTGGCCGTTCGCGAACCCGTGAGGTGCCGACAATGCCGAGGACATATAGAAACACCAGAATGACGGACAGGGGATGAACGGACCAGAACGTGATTTCCGGTGTGCTGAAGGCGAGAAACGGCACCGTGAGCATCAGCATCAGGAATGCGCCCTGGAATAAATTGGCGGGCTCCGCCGAGGCATGTTCCAGATTGGCGCGCCGGTGGATCAGGTCCGCAAGCGCCAGGAACGCCGTCTGTGCCGCGATTCCGCCGACACCGTTAGAGAAGGCCAGCGATGCACGGCCATCCAAAGCCGCCGTCAGCGAGACAATCGTGCCGGAAAGGGAGGTCGCCGCACCCAACAGGACACCGCCGATGACGGCTTCGCCCAGCCCCGTGCGATCCGCGAGACGATCGGCGAGGTCCGTCATTCGGAGTCCACAGAACAGGATGGTAACAGCCGCCAGAGCGAATAACGCAAACACGCCCCAGATCGGCAGTTCGGATATCATGAGTATTCGTGAATCTTCATTTGTTGCCGTGAAAGCCGGTATTGCCGGCATGCCAGCGCGGAAGAGGGATCCTGGTTATAGAGTGGCAGGTCTTGATTCGTGCGCAGCCCTTCTGAAGTTCCGTCGAGTGACGGTTCATGAATCAGCAAATGCAGCCATTTGCGCAAGGCTCCTGCCCCTGTAAAAAAACGGCGCGGCCCGATTCCAGGCCGCGCCGCCTTATTGTCCTGCGCGTTACGTCAGATGACGTTTTCGGCGCGCATCTTCTTCACTTCCTCCGGCGAAAGCCCGAGCCACTTGCCGTAGATTTCCTCGTTGCTCGACCCGTGGATCGGCGAGGATGTCACCGGTACCTTGGTGGCGGACATGCTGATCGGCGAACCCGGCACCGTGACCTTGCCACGGACCGGGTGGTCGATCACGTTCATGACGCCGCGCTTGAGCAGGTCCTTGTCCTCAAGCTGTTCCTTCATGTTGTAGACGGCGCCACAGGGCACGCCGGCTCCGGCGATCTGTTCCATCACTTCCGTCTTGGTATGCTTTGTCGTCCAGGCGGTGATCGCCTCGTTGATGACGTCCTTGTGCTCGTAGCGGGTGCTGCCGTCAGCCATGCGCGGATCGTCGATCAGATCCTCGCGGCCGATCACCCGGCACAGACGCTTCCAGTGTTCCTCGTTGCCGCGCGAGGCGAAGACATAGGCCCAGTCGTCGATTCCGCCCGGCTTGCACGGGAACAGCCCGCCCGGCGCCGTGCCGAAGACCTCGTTGCCGATCCGCGGCAGGACCGAACCGTCCGACAGCGCGGCCTGGCGGCTCATCGGGGTGCGGCTGTAATTGACCATCGCGTCGCGCATCGCGACCTGGATATGCTGGCCCTTGCCGGTGGTAACCCGCTGGTACAGCGCGGCGAGGATGCCCATTGCCGCCATCATGCCGGTGCCGGTATCGCCCATGGTTGCGCCCGGCCGAATCGGTGGCTGGTCGGGGAAGCCGTTGATGGCAAAGGTGCCGCCGGCAGCCTGTGCGATCATGTCGAAGGCCAGGTAGTTGGCGTGCGGCCCGTCCGGCGAGAAACCCTTGACCTGCGCGAAGATGATGCGCGGGTTCAGTTCGGCCAGCCGTTCATAGGGAAAGCCGAGCCGCGCGAAGGTGCCGGGCGCCATGTTTTCCACGACGACGTCGACTTCCTTGACCATCTTCTCGATCAGCGCCTTGCCTTCCGGGGATTTCAGATTGCAGGTGACGCTTTTCTTGTTGAGGTTATAGAAGATGAAGTAATGCGAATCCGCGTCCGGCCGGTCGGTCATGCCCCAGCGGCCGGGTTCGCCGCGTTTCGGTTCTTCCACCTTGACCACTTCCGCGCCCATCCAGGCCAGCGCCTGGGTGCAGGAAGGGCCTGCCTCGAACTGGGTGAAGTCGAGGACCTTGATGCCGTCGAGCGCCGGGGGCGTACCCGGTACGTTGTTTCCGTCCATAATATTATTGCTCCTTGATTGTGATCGTCTCGTTCAGGTTTCAGTTCACGACAGGTACTGGCCGCCATTGACATGCATGGTCTGCCCGGTGATGCGCGATGCCTCGTCGGAGGCCAGAAAGACCGCCAGTCCAGCGATATCCTCCGGTTGCGACAGGCCCGGCAACGGGTTTGCTGCGCCAACAGCCGCGATTTCCTCTTCATTCATACCGTAGCGCGGTTGGGCGGTATCCGTCATCCCCGGCGCTATGG
>CAXBEC010000554.1:0-2736 GCA_963974145.1 uncultured Alphaproteobacteria bacterium
GTGGCGAGCAATGCGTCTGCCGCGGCCATATAACCGCCCAGCAGGGCGTAATCGGCGATCTGCCGCGGACCGGTGCCCCAACCGTCATCGACGAACAGGGACAGTTCGTCGAGCCGCAGGTCGCCGGGTCGCGCGGCCATCAGCCTTCTTATCGTGGCACTGTCATCGGCGTCCACGGCGTTGAAGAGGCGTTCCTCAAAGGTACCGGAAGCGAAGGTAGCCTTTCGGGAAATGACGGTCAGGGCCGGGGAATCCGCTTTCCAGCCAAGTTTTGCGTAAAGAGAGAGCGCCAGTTGGGGATATTTGTTGGCAATCGCAAGCCCGACGCCAATTGCGCCGACAAGAACGAGCGACAGTGCGGCAAGGCGCCAGTGGCGTCGCTTCTCCACTGGCTGCTGCGCTTCGGCAACTGCCGGCGAAGGGGGCAGCAGCGTGTCGAGCAGCGAGGAGTCGGACAGAATTTCACCGTCGCGAACCGTTACGAGTGTCGTGTATTCGATGCTCCCCCGCTGCGCCTGTGCCAGAACAAGCCGCAATTCCCGATAGCGCCGGTCATTGGTCAGTGGCCCCAGTTTGGATACGGCGTCGGCATGGTCGGCGCAGCGCTGCAAATTCCGCCATTCGCCTTCGCTCAGCCCCTGTATCCAGTATATGCCCCGGTTGATATCCATGGGCTTAGCAGCGGCGCCGGTTATTCAGCGGGCCGCAATCGCCGTCATCCCTGCGCTGGGGGAAGAGTGCCATGGTCATGCGGGTGATCATTTCCTGAAAGCGGGGGTGGGTCGAGCTGTCGATATCGTCAACGGCGCCATGACTGGTCGACAGGAGCATCTTGTCGCGGCAAAACGCCATACGTGCCGTTACGCTGCCGCCCACAGCTGTTTTAGTGGCCGCGTCGCTCGTCGGTATGCAATAGGCTGCCGGATCCGGTGCGCCGGACGGGTTGAAAGACACAACGACGCGATACGGCGAGATGTCGCCATCGGTTGTTACGTTTGTAAACCGGGTGCGCGGCGTAAATGCAGTGCTGAACCACCAGTTGGCGGGCTGCATGGCCGCCAGAATATCGGCCTGAACCTGCTGATCGGGCAGGGGAAAAGGGTTTCCGGAAATAATTGTCGGAAATGCCTTGTGCTGGGAGGCGACGCGAAATTCGGAAGGGCTGTAGGCACGGTCCTG
This sequence comes from uncultured Alphaproteobacteria bacterium, assembly GCA_963974145.1. Classification (GTDB taxonomy): domain Bacteria; phylum Pseudomonadota; class Alphaproteobacteria; order UBA8366; genus MarineAlpha4-Bin1. The sequence continues at coordinate 1,180 of CAXBEC010000554.1, forward strand.
GATGACCGCATAAACCCTGGGTTCACCGGCGCAGCCAGTCAGAAAGCATGTCAGTAAAAGTATCGCAAAACGATTCATAGCCGAATGATAACACAAACCCGTGGGCCCATTCGATGGGCGTGTTTCAGGTTATTCAGAGCGGGCTGGTTCGCCGCCGGGGCGGGTTTGGGTCGATAAACGGCTGTTAGTCCCTCACGATCCGGACAGGGCCTTCCGCAGGCGCGGTACGCCTGCGTTCGATTTCGATACCGACACTGGCAACTTCGGCGATGGCGTCCAGTTTTTCTGCTCGGACCGTCACTCGCTGGATTCGATCATCCGCCAGACACAGATCGGCCACGCGGCTCGCCAGGGTTTCAACCAGATTGATATGCCCTTCACGGGCCAGTTGCTGCACACTCTTGACCACTTCCGCATAGCAGACGACCTGGCGATAGCGGTCAGCATCGAACTGATCGGCTTCGCGTACGATCAGGTCGATATTGATCCGAACCCGCTGCGGCGCATCGTGCTCATGGTCATAGATACCGATTTCCCACGGAATGACGAGGTCACGGACAAATATCCGATAGGTTGCTGCGGCCGGTTGCGCCGACGCGGCATCGACTGTATTCGCCGGGGCAAGGGGCGTGCCTGCGGTCGTCAAAGGGGATATCCTCCGAGGGAAGGTGATTTCATAACATTATGGTGCCGGAGATAGCGGTCGGCAACCGCCATCGCCTTTATGTCACAAGGGAGAATTGCCGCATGCGGCTTAAGGAACGATTTACCTGGGGCGAAAAGACCCATGTGATGGGCATTCTGAATGTCACCCCCGACTCCTTTTCCGGTGATGGGGTCGTATTGACGGCGGCAGCGGTGGAACAGGCATGGGCCTTTGCCGGGGCCGGCGTGGATATCATCGATATCGGTGGTGAAAGCACCCGTCCCGGCGCGCAGGCGGTCGGCGCCGCGGCCGAGGCGGCGCGGGTCTTGCCGATCATCGAGGCGGTTCGCGAAGCCCTGCCGGATACGGTCATTTCAATTGACAGCTACCGTGCGGAGGTGGCCGAAGCCGCGCTCGATGCCGGTGCGGATATCATCAATGATGTCTGGGGCTTGCAGGCAGATCCGGATATGGCGCCTCTGGCGGCGTCGCGCGGCGCGCCGGTGGTCCTGATGCACAACCGCAGCAGGCCCGGCCATGCGGAAATCGACGCCCGGCTGGGCGGACACTATATTCCGCCGGCCTATGGCGATCTGCTGGGGGAGGTGAGCGGCGAACTGGCGACACTGGCGCAATCCGCGCTGGATGCGGGTATCGACCGGGATCAGGTTATCCTCGACCCCGGGCTCGGTTTCGGCAAGACGGTCGACCAGAATCTCGCGCTGATCAATCACCTGGATCATTTTCGCGCGCTTGGCTACCCGCTGCTGGCGGGCGCCAGCCGGAAGTCGTTTATCGGCAAGGTGCTGGATGTGCCGGTCGACGCGCGGCTCTTCGGTACGGCCGCGACGGTCGCGCTGGCCATCATACGCGGGGCGGATATCGTGCGGGTGCATGATGTGGCGGAAATG
>CAXBEC010000555.1:0-2707 GCA_963974145.1 uncultured Alphaproteobacteria bacterium
CCGCCGCACACAGGGCAGACGCGCCAAGGCCAAGCTTCTCCATCGCGCCCGGCCGGGTGTTCTGGACAACGACATCCGCCCGTTCCGTCATGAAGCGGAATACCATGTCGCGATCCGCATCCTTGCGAAGATCCACCGTGATGGAATGCTTGCCCCGGTTCAGGGCCTGAAAGGTGGAGGGCATACCGCCGACAAAGGGCGGTGACCATTTCCGCACCGGATCGCCGCCATTCACCGACTCGAACTTGAACACCTCCGCACCCAGGTCGCCCAGTATCCGCGCCGTAAACGGGCCAGCAAGCGTGTTTCCGAATTCGGCAACAATGATACCGTCCAGCGGGCGTTTTTTCATGACAGGCATACTCGTACTGAAACCAGGAGCGCTACCATGCCGCGCGCCACCGAATCCGGCAAGACATCCGGACAACTTATTATCGCAATACCATCCGCCGCCTAAATTCGGTACGATAGGCGCCGAAATCGCTGTCGGAGAAAAATGACCATGAACGACAAACCCCTCGGCGTCGCCGTCGTCCCCGTCACACCCTACCAGCAGAACTGCTCCATCCTCTGGTGCACGAAGACCATGAAGGGCGCCGTCATTGATCCGGGGGGCGAGCTGGACCGCATCCTCATGGCCGTCGAACAGGCCGGGGTAACGCTTGAGAAAATCCTGATCACCCATGCCCACCGCGACCATGCGGGGGCAACGGCGGAACTTTCAGAAAAATTCGACCTGCCCATCGAGGGGCCGCAGAAGGAAGACCAGTTCTGGATCGACAAGCTGTCCGGCTACGGGCCGGAACCCGGTTTCGGCCAGACCCGCCCCTTCACCCCGACCCGCTGGCTGGAAAACCATGACACGGTGACGGTTGGCGAGTTGACCCTGCAGGTCCGCCACTGCCCGGGGCATACGCCGGGGCATGTAATCTTCTTCCACGCGGAATCGCGCCTCGCCATCGTCGGCGATGTCATCTTCCGGGGCAGCGTCGGGCGCAGCGATTTTCCGCGCGGTGACGCGGCAACGCTGGTGCATTCGATCACCCATGAATTATGGCCGCTGGGCGATGATGTCCTGTTCCTGCCCGGCCATGGCCGGCCATCGACCTTTGGCCAGGAACGCCAGGACAACCCCTATGTCGCGGATTCCGTCCTCGCAGGGTGATCCTGGAGGGGTGATATTGACGCGCGCGGCGCCGCGGCTCTACGCTTGCGTGCATCGAAAATCGCGATACCCGGGAGGAAAACGCAAATGGCGACGGCAGAACAGGTTCTGGACCTGACCGGAACGGAAATCACGGGGCTGCGCCCGGAAGGCGCGTTCGACAACGTCAAGAGCTGGACCCGCGCCAGCATTTCCGCCGATGACTGGACCGTCAGCGTCACACAGGCGGCGGCGCAGGAAATGGAAGCCGCCGTTGCATTGATTCGCAAGCAGGTGCTGCCGGTCTATATGCTGGACCCGCACGATTTCGAATTCGACGCCTGCCACGCGATGATGGCCGAAGCACGGCGCAAGATCGACGATGCGCATGGTTTCGCGGTGATCGACCGCTTGCCGCTGGACAACTGGACCGAAGAGGAAGGCCGCGCCATTTACTGGCTGCTGGCCCGTTCCTTCTCCAACCCCGTGGCGCAGAACGCCTATGGCGAAATCTTCCGGGAAATCCGCGATGAGGGCATTCCCTCCTGCATGCCCGGGGTCGACGGCGCGCTGACGCAGTCGGGGCTGAACTTTCACCAGGACAACAGCGGCAATCGCAACATGCCCAATTACAGCGGGTTACTGAGCCTGCATGAGGCCAAGGAAGGCGGGATGAGCGAGTACTGCACGCTGTATTCGCTGTACAACGCGATGCTGGAGGATGCGCCGGTACAGCTGGACCGCCTGTTTGAACCATTCCTTCACGACCGGCTGAATATCCAGTCACCGGGTGAAGTCGCCGTACTGCGCGCGCCGGCCTTGCGGTTCGATGGCGACAAACTGACCGGCCGCTATTCGACCACCAAGATTCCCGCCGGCTATACAAAGGCCGGGGAGGAGATGGACAACCTCACGCGCGACGCGCTGGCGACCGCCATGGATGTGATCCGTGACCGCAAGCTGTCGGCGGAGTACATGCTGGAACGCGGCAAGATCGTTTTCATCAACAATCGCGAGGGCCTGCATCACCGGGCGGACTACAGGGACGGCGATACGGTCGCGGAAAAACGCCATCTGGTGCGGCTGTGGTTCCGCAATGAAGGGCGGCCCTTCTTCGACGGCTAATCGCCAACGGCGTTCGCGACTGCCTGGACGACCGTATCGATTTCCGCTTGTGTCGTCGGGCGGCCGAGGCTGAACCGCACGGTGCCCGCGCCGACGGATTCCGACACGCCCATTGCCTGCAGCACGGAGGACACCGTCACCCTGCCTTCATGGCAGGCCGAACCGGTCGTCGCCGCGATTTCCGGCATCCGGTCCAGAATTTCGCTGCCGATTTTCCCTTCGAAGGACAGGTTCAGCGTATTCGGCAGCCTGTGTTCCGGATGGCCGTTCAGATGCAGCCGCTCGCCATACCGTTCCTGTAATCGCCGGTGCAGATCATCGCGCAAATCCTTTACCCGCGCCATCGGCGACAGGTCACGGGCCAGCCGGCAGGCCGTGCCCAGCGCCGCGAACAGCATCGCGCTCTCGGTTCCGGCGCGGCGGCCGGATTGATGGTCC
>CAXBEC010000556.1:0-2700 GCA_963974145.1 uncultured Alphaproteobacteria bacterium
CAGGGGAGGTTGCCATGCAGGCGGTTGCGAGCACCGAGGCGGAAATCAGGGAATTCCAGCGCAAGGGCGGAATCGGAAGGCGGCATGATTACATCGGCACGCCGGGCGAGATTGAGGATCTGCCGCAGGCGTTCCTTGTGGTGCGGCCCTATGCCAATGCGCGGATCGAACCGCATTTCCACGATGTCGACCAGTTCCAGATCGTTGTGGAGGGCGATGGCCGCATCGGCAAGAAGGAGGTTCGCCCGATCACCTTCCAGTATGCGGACGCCTTCACGCCCTACGGGCCGATTGTCTCCCGCGATGACGGGATTTCCTTCTTCACGCTGCGCAATTTCGCCAGCGGCGGGCACTGGTCGATGCCGGGCAACAAACACAACATGCCCTGCCGCGCCGGACGGAATATCGAGGGCGTTTTCGAGTTGGGGCAGGTGCCGCTGGCCGGGGCCTCGTTCGAGGATCTGATGCCGTCGCAGCCGGACGGGGTGCGGGTGACCGGCATCCGCCTTGCAGCCGATGTCGAAGCCGGGGGCATCCCCGCCGAAGGCGGCCAGTATTATCTGGTCTGTTCCGGAACGATCCTGCAGGACGGCAAGACCCTGCCGCAGTTTTCGTTGATGCGGGTCGAGGCGGGGGAGGCGCCGCCGGCCCTGCAGGCGGGACCCGACGGGGCGGAGGTGCTGGTCGTCCAGTTTGCCAACCCGTCGCAGCGCATCGGCTCCGACCCGGGGCAGCTGGCGCATCGGGCCGAGGGTTACATGAAACGGCAGCGGGAGGGCACCTGATGCGCGGGGCCGGGGTGACCTAACCGGGTTTCTTCCGGGACAGCGGGCCGCCTTCGGGGCCGACATAATCCTGCGCCGAACGGACGCCGCCCTGATAGCGGAAAGCCGGATCCTGCGGGTCGACCGGCGGCGCGGCCGCCATGACGGCTTCGGCAAAGGTTTCCGCATTGTCTTTCGGGCGGTAGCCGACATAGCCGGCCTTGCTGTTGTCCCACCAGGTGCGGTCATTGTCTGAAACGCCGTAGATCGGCGTCCAGCCCAGGAACGGGACGGTCAGGCAGCGCAGGACGAGCTGGCCGAGATCGTCGTCGCTGAGCCAGGTGCACAGCGCGCGCTCATTGGTCGGTTCGCTCTGGTGGGAGCCGATGCGCAGGCAGGCGCTTTCGATGCCGTATTTGTCCCAGTAATAGCGCGCGAGGTTTTCGCCGAACGCCTTGGCCAGGCCATACAGGCTGTCCGGCCGCAGCGGCGCATCAAGGTCCAGGACCTTGCCGCGTTCATGCATGCCGATTGCATGGTTCGAACTGGCGAAAACGATGCGCGCGGTCCCGGCAAGCCGGGCGGCTTCATAAACATTCCAGGTCGCGTCGATATTGTTGTCCCGAATTTCGGTCCAGTCATTGACGCTGAGGCTCGCGCCGAGATGGATGACCGCATCCACGCCGGCCATCAACGTTACGACAGCATCCAAATCGCGCAGGTCGCATTGCTGGAATTCCTCGCCGTCGGCAACATCATCGACAACGGCAATATCCGTCAGAATCAGGCTGGAAAAGCGGTTGCGAAGGTACCCGCGCAAGACAGTGCCGACCTTGCCTGCTGCCCCCGTCAACAACACCCTGTTCATCGCTATCCTCCCTGAAAATGCAGACCTGTGCGCCACGGTGCCGATTCTGCGACCGACCGTCACGTTCCGTAAGCGGGCCTTAATCCCCTGTTGGCTTGCGCCCGTCAAGGCTGACGCCGTCGGCCATGAACGCGTCTATCTGCGCGTCCGAATAGCCGGCCTCGCGCAGGACCTCCGCGCTGTGTTCGCCCAGCGCTGCGGGCAGCCTGCGGATATCCGGGGGTGTTTCGGTGAATTTCATCGGCGGCGCGGTCAATCTGATACGACCTTCGGTGGGATGGTCGAACGTCTGGAAAAACCCGACAGCCGCGACATGCGGGTTGTCCGGCAGGTCGCCGAGTTTCGTCGCCTCACCATGCGGCACGTCGGCCGTTTCGAGCGCGGCCAGCAGGTCGGCGGTGGTCCAGTCCTTCGCCAGTTCCGCAATGATTTCGTACAGTTCACCGATTTTTTCGCTGCGGGTTTTCGGGTCGACCACGCGCGGGTCGTCAATCATATCGTCGCGCCCCATGGCGGCGAAAAACGCCTGCCACTGCTTCAAATTGTAGGGCAGGGCACAGACATGGCCGTCAGATGTCGCAAAGGGGCGTCGGTATTCGACCATGGACCGTTCGTACCCCGCGGGGCCGAGGGGCGGATCGAAGGTCTGGCCGGACTGGTGTTCGATCATGTTGAATCCGATCATGGATTCCAGCATCGGTACCTCCACTAGCTGCCCTTTTCCGCTGCGTTCCCGGCTGAACAGGGCGGCCAGGGTGGCGTGCGCTGCGACCTGCGAACAGATCTTGTCGCAGATCGACGCGTTGACGAATTGCGGCGGCCCGTTGCGTCCCCCCTGCATATCCGCCATGCCCGACAATCCCTGGATGATGTCGTCATAGGCCGGGCGCTTCGCATAGGGGCCCGACTGGTCGAACCCGACCAGCGCGACATAGACGATCTCCGGATTGACCGCGCGGCAGGCTTCATACCCCAACCCCAACCGGTCCATCGCGTCCGGCCGGACGGAGCAGATGACCGCATCCATATCCGCTGCCAGTTTCAGGAAAGCCTCCCGGCCCGCGGCGG
>CAXBEC010000557.1:0-2699 GCA_963974145.1 uncultured Alphaproteobacteria bacterium
GCCCGGTCGTCGAATTTGGCCTGGTGGGCCAGACCATGCACAAGGCTGATGAACAGGTCGCCGTACAGGATATCGAGAACCTGACCGATATTTATGAAGCCGTGCTGCACGGCTATTTCAGATGATTTCCCGCCATGAGGTGCTGATTTCGCTATATGGCGCATGGCGCCTGTTTATTCGCGACCCGCGCGGCATCGAATGGTTCGACGATTCGATCGACGGGTACTGGAAATCGTTTTTCTGCGCTCTGGTCATCCTGCCGGGTTACATCATTTGGGTCGCCCTCGGCTCGGGTGAATTATATCAGGATGTCGGGTTTTTCCGTATCGCGTCGGTAGAGTTGATCGCCTATGTGATCAGTTGGGTGGCGTGGCCGCTTGTCATGACCTATATCGCGCCGGCAATCGACCGGGACGATCAATACATCCGTTATATCGTCGCCTTCAACTGGTCGGCTGCGATCCAGATTGTCCTGTATCTGTTCGTCCTGTTCCTCGGCGTGGTCGTCAAGGTTCCGGCGGGATTTGCAGCCTTTTTCGCTTTTTTCGTTTTGATCGTCGTTCTGGTCTACCATTGGTACATTTTGCGGATAGCGCTCGAAGCCACGCCAGGCGGTGCAGTCGGTCTGGTTATCGGCGAGCTGGTGCTGGGCCAGTTCATCCGCGGGATGAGCCAGGGCATGCTTCACTGAGGGTTTAGGACACGGACGCAATGGCCGGTCTGCTGAAACGGATTCTGTTGACGATGATGGCGCTGGCGGCGCTGGTTATTGTCCATGAGTCATTCGGTTGGGTCCCGGCTGCCATCTTCGCCGGCGCGGGATTCCTACTCTATATTTTCTGGATCACCTTGCGCCAGATGCGCGAGGACGATTCCGATTAGGCGGCCTCAGTACACTACTCTGGTCAGATAAAGCCCGGTCGGCGGCGCGGTTGGTCCCCCGGCGGTCCTGTCGCAGGCTTCCAGCGCCGTACGGACCCTGTCCGCCGGCCAGGATCCCTCGCCGACCATTTTCAGCGTCCCGGTCAGTATCCGGACCTGGTTGTGCAGGAAGGAGCGGGCTTCGGTTGTCACATGAATTTCCTCGCCTGCCTGCGCCACCCGGATCGCGGTCAATGTTTTGACGGCAGTTTCCGCCTGGCAGTGAACAGAACGGAAGCTGGTGAAGTCATGCTTGCCAACCAGCACCTGTGCTGCGGCATGCATCGCCTTGGCGTCCAGCGGCCGCACCACATGCCAGACGCGGCCTTTCTCCAGTGATGGCGGTCCGCGCCGGTTCAGGATCCGGTACAGGTAATGCCGTCCGGTTGCGGAAAACCGGGCGTGGAAATCTCCCGACACGGCTTCCGCTTCCAGTACCGAAACGGCGATACCCTTCAGGTGATAATTCATCGCGTCGCGCACGGTGCCGGCATCAGTATCGCTATCCAGATCGAAATGGGCGACCTGCGCCAGTGCATGAACGCCCGAATCCGTGCGCCCGGCGCCGTGCACTGTCACGACCTCGCCCGTAAACCCCTTGATGGCGTCTTCCAGCGCCGCCTGCACCGAATAGCCGTTATCCTGGCGCTGCCATCCGACAAACGGATCGCCATCATATTCAACGGTAACTTTCCAGCGGCTCATGACAGGACGGTGCCTTGGGGCAGGTCGTATCCGAGCAGGAAGGACTGGACGTCCATGGGGCCGCGGCCGCTGCGCTGGACGGTCAGCAACTGCAGGGCGCCATCGCCGCAAGCGATCGTCAACCGGTCGTCCAGGATTGTGCCAGGTGCGCCGCTGCCCGAAACCGCAACTGCCGCCAGAATCTTGATACGCTTGCCGTCATGTTCGAACCAGGCGCCGGGCCAGGGCGTGTAGGCCCGCACGGCCCGCGCCAGTTCGATCGCCGGCCGGGACCAGTCAAAGCGCCCCTCGTCGCGGGACAGTTTCTTCGCGTAACAGACTCCGTCTTCCGGTTGCGGTGTCGCCCGAGCGTTTCCTGCGGCGACGTCTTCCAGGGCATCGACGATCATGCGCGCGCCGAGCGCCGCCAGCGCATCATGCAGGATTTCGGCGGTGGTTTCATCGGTGATGGGCAGGGATTCGGCGCTGATGATATCGCCGGTATCCAGCCCTTCATCCATCTGCATGATGGTCACGCCGGATTCACGGTCGCCGGCCAGGATCGCGCGGTGGATCGGCGCCGCGCCACGCCAGCGCGGCAGCAGGGATGCGTGAATATTGAAACAGCCCAGCCGGGGCGCTTCCAGCACGCTTTTCGGCAGGATCAGCCCATAGGCGGCGACCACGGCGGCGTCCAGCTTCAGCGCGGCGAATTCTTCCTGCGCCGCTGTGTCCCGCAGGGACACGGGAGTCCGGACCGGGATTCCCTGCGATTCCGCATAGGCATGCACGGGGGACAGCCGTTCCTTCTGGCCACGGCCGGCGGGGCGGGGCGGCTGGCTGTAGACACAGGCGATTTCGTGGCCCGCGTCGATCAGCGCGGCAAGCGCCGGGACCGCGAAATCGGGTGTGCCCATATAGGCCAGGCGCAGGCGGGCCGGCATGGCGGCTACTCGGCCGCGCTGGACAGGTTCAGCTTCTTGGTTTTGGTCAGTTTCCGCAGGATCATGTTGCGCTTCAGCGCGGAAATGTGATCGACAAACAGCAACCCGTCGAGATGGTCCATTTCATGCTGGAGACAGGTGGCCAGCAGG
>CAXBEC010000558.1:0-2699 GCA_963974145.1 uncultured Alphaproteobacteria bacterium
CCTTCGCCTTCGGCGCCGCCTTCCTGTGGCCCCGGAATTACATGCCGGAATAGGCGGCCGGGCGGGAACCTTTCGCGCGACGCCACGTTGGTGCTGCGTGGGGCCGGTTCCCGGTTTCCTATCGCCGGATCGTTCGGCGCAACCGCAGACGGCTGGGCCGATAATGTCACACTGCCCGAAAAGATCACGAGAAAGACAACCAGTATGCGCCGTTTTTCATGCCCGGGATGTTCGGGTGAGGTCCATTTCGACAATCTCGCCTGCCTGTCCTGCCAGGCCCTGCTGGCCTATCGCCCGTCCGCCGGGGACATGGTCGCGCTGCAGGATGGAGACGGGCTGCTGCGCTGCGCCAATCGCGACGCGATCGGCTGCAACTGGATCGTCGAGGACGGCCACCCCGAAGGGCTGTGCCTGAGCTGCCGCCACACCACGATGATTCCCGACCTGACGGTTGCGGGGAACGACCGGCGCTGGGCGAAGCTGGAATCCGCCAAGCGCTTCCTGTTCTATTCGCTGTTGCGCTTCGGCCTGCCGACCGAAACGGCCCTGCAGACGGCGGAAGGCGGGCTGGAATTCCACTTCCTGTCCGATGAATTCATCCCGGGCGAAGGGGTGCGGCGGGTGCTGACCGGGCATGACGAGGGGCTGATCACGCTGAACATCGCCGAAGCCGATGACGCGACGCGCGAGAAGCACCGCGCCGCCATGGGCGAACCCTACCGCACGCTGATCGGCCATTTCCGGCACGAGATAGGCCATTACTACTGGGACCGGCTGGTTGCCGAAGGCGGGCGGCTGGATGAATGCCGTGCCGTGTTCGGCGACGAACGGGCGGATTACGGCGCGGCGCTGGAACGGCATTACCAGAACGGCGCGCCCGAGGGCTGGGAGGCGTTCCATGTCAGCGCCTATGCAACCTCGCATCCCTGGGAGGATTTCGCGGAAAGCTGGGCGCATTACCTGCACATCACCGACGGGCTGGAAACGGCGGCGGCGTATCGCTACCTGCCGCTCGCCGAAGCGGAAGCCGGGCTGCGCGACGCCTCCGCCGCCCCCTATACCGCGGGCGCCGACCCGAACCTGCTGTTCGAGGCCTGGGTGCCGCTGACGGTCGCGGTGAACGCCATGAACCGCTCCATGGGGCAGCCCGACTTCTATCCCTTCGTGCTGTCAGACACGATCCGCGCCAAGCTTTCCTATATCCACACGCTGATCCACGGATAGTCTGTCGCCCGGCGCGGGTCTCGCCTAAGCTGGACGCAGCTTCCGATGACCCTGGGACCCGCCATGACCGAAATATCCGCCCCCCCGCTGCGCGAACTCGGCATCACCGTGCTGCCCGAATATATCCAGTCGGACGGGATCGAGGGCGTGCTGCACAACATCCGCGAGGTCGCGGGGGCAACCAGCGTCACCACCTCGCCCTATGTGGTGGCGGAAGTCGCGCCCGGCTCCGGGGAGCGGGAACCGCCGATCGACGGGGGCGCCGGCAAGGACCGGCTGCTCGACCGGCCGCTCTGGGGCAAGCGCGAGGTGTGGATGACCGCATCCTGCAGCTTCACCCCCGATGCGGCGCGCTATGCCGGGCTCGCTTACAGCGCCCCGGGAACCGATGCCGCCACGGCGCGCGACGGGCATCTGGTCGGTGATTTCCTGGCCGAAGCGAAGGCGCGCGGGATGGAAACCTGGATGCAGATCCAGGCGGCGATCCCGCCGGGCCACCGGGTGCAGTTCGGCCGCCCCAACCCGGGCGACCGGTCGCTGCTGCCCGACGGCACCGCGTTCGATGCGCGGGTCGACCGCAACGCCTCGCTCGCGGCACCCGACCTGCGCGCCTATATGCGCGGTTTCATCGCCGATCTGTGCGACGCCTATCCGCAGGCGGACGGGTTCAAGTTCGACTGGCCCGAATACCCGGCCTATCACTTCGAGGCGCTGTTCTTCGACTTCAACCCCGCCGCCGCCCCCCATGCGGCGCGCGCCGGGCTGGATTTCGAGGCGCTGCGCCGGGGCGTGGGCGAATTCCTCGCCGCGCTGGGCACGCCGGAAATCCGCCGCCGGGCGGTCGCGCTGGACGATGCGGAGTCCTTCCGCGACAGCCTGTTCGCCGCCTGGCCGGTGCTGGCGGAACTCGCCGCGTTCAAGACGGAAATCGTGGCGGATTATGCGGTGTTCCTGCGCGATACGGTGGCCGAAGCCGGCGGCGGGAGGAAGAGCGTCTTCCTGCAATGCTTTCCGCCGCCGCTGAACATCGCGACCGGATTCGATCTCGCGCGGCTGGGCGCGCACTGCGACATGGTCGGGGTGAAGGCCTATACGATGCACTGGCCAATGATCGAACGGAACATCCTGACCGCATTGCAGGCCCGCACGGATTTCGCCCCGGCCGACATTATCCGCGCGCTCACCGCCGTGCTGGGTTTCGCCGCTGACCCGGACCGCACACCCGGCGATATCCGCTACCCGGAACCGGACGACCCGCACCCCGCGCCGGACTCCGGCCTGACGGGAATGATGCGGAAGGCGCGGGCGGCGCTGCCGGCAGACACGCGCATGTGCGGCATCACCCATGGCTATGGTCCGGCGGATGACGTGATGCGCCGCTTCGACGCCGTGGCCGCCGGGTCGGACGGCGCGGTGCATGTGAACCGCTACGCCTATCTGTCCGATGCCAAGCTCGCGGCAATCGGAAGACGGCG
>CAXBEC010000559.1:0-2690 GCA_963974145.1 uncultured Alphaproteobacteria bacterium
GGCCTTGGCCTGGCGCACACCTTCCTTGCTGAAATCAAGCGGGGCGCGATAATGCGTCTGCAGCAGCGTCAACCGCAGCGCTTCGCCGGGAAATTCGTCCAGCAATTCACGGACCGAGTAGAAATTGCCCAGCGATTTCGACATTTTCTCGCCTTCGCTCATCAGGTAGCCGTTATGCACCCAATACCTTGCGAAATGTGACCCCGGGTTGCCGCAGCAGCTTTGCGCGAGTTCATTTTCATGATGCGGAAAAATCAGATCCTGTCCGCCGCCATGAATATCGAAATCTGCCCCCAGATGCTTCTGGCTCATGGCCGAGCATTCCACATGCCAGCCGGGACGCCCCCGTCCCCAGGGGCTGGGCCAGCCGGGGAGTTCATCCGGGCTTGGCTTCCACAGTACGAAATCCGCCGGGTCGCGCTTGTAGGGTGCGACATCGATACGGGCGCCGGCGATCAACGCGTCCCGGGTGTGCCGCGACAAGCTTCCGTAATCCGGCATGGCCGGGACATCGAACAGTACGTGTCCTTCCGCGACATAGGCGTGGCCCGTGCTGATCAGCCGCTCGATCAGGGCGATCATTTCCGGGATATGCTCCGTCGCGCGTGGCTCGATATCCGGCGGCAAGGTGTTCAGGGCGGCAGCATCCGCGTGAAACTGTTCGGCGGTCCGCTCCGTCAATACGCGTATATCCTCACCGGTTTCCTGCGCCCGGGCATTGATCTTGTCATCCACATCCGTGATGTTCCGGACATAGGTGACTTTCGGATAGACCCGTTTCAGGACCCGGTACAATACGTCGAAGACGACGAGCGGCCGCGCATTGCCGATATGGATATTGTCGTAGACGGTCGGGCCACAGACATACATCCGCACATTGTCCGGGTCGATCGGGACAAAATCCTGCTTCTCTCGGGCGAATGTATTGTGCAGTTTCAACGGCACCGGCGGCTTCCTTTTTTCTGGACCGGGTCAGGCGACAACGCCATCCCGCTTCAAACGGTCGATCTCCGCGTCGTCATAGCCCGCGGCACGCAAGACCTCAACCGTATGTTCCCCCTGTTCCGGCGCCAGCGTCGGCGTTTCCTTCTCGACGCCGGCAACCTGGATCGGGCTGTCGACAATATAGGCCGCGCCCGCCCTGGGATCCGGCATGGGCCGCAATGCACCGCTATCCTTCATCTGCTGGTCCTTGACCACATCGCCGACGGAAGCGACCTCACCGAAGGTAAAACCGTTCTGCGACAGCAGGTCACGCCAGCCCTGCCGGTCGCGGCGCAGGAACACCGCGTCGAGCGCATCAATGAGGCTTTTCGCGTTTTCCTCTCTCGCCGCAACGGTCACGTATCGGGGATCTTCCGCCAGCTCCTCCGCACCGATGGCACGCGCGAAATCGGCCCAGCGGTGTTCCTGGTGCATCATCACAAGGTGCAGCCAGTAGTCGTCTGATGTCTGATACAGATTGTTGAATGCATTTTCGGCATCTTCCCGGGCCGGCCGGGGTTCCACGACCCCGCCGCTGAGTTCCGTTGCTCATCAGTGAGGTGGATACCATGCCGCCCTTGCCCGTGCGTTCGCGCCGGTACAGGCCGGTCGCAATGGCGCCAAACATCGCCACGGCGGTCGGATGGTCGCCCATGCCCGGCATGGAGCGCGCCGGCGCGGAATCGGGTGACGGCTTTACCAGATCCATGAGGCCGGTTCGCGCCCACCAGGCCGTACTGTCAAATCCGGTTCGGGCAGCGTCCGCCCCAGTCTCGCCATAGGCCGTAAGGGAGGCATAAATGATCCTCTCGTTCAGCGGCGCGATATCCTCGTAGCGGATTTTCAGGCGTTCCCGGGGCCCCAGCGGCATATTCGTGACAAATACGTCGGTGTCCCGAACCAGCCGGTACAGGATTTCGCGACCGGCATCCGTTTTCAGGTCCAGCGCAATCGCCTTCTTGTTGCGGTTATCGACAATCCATTGATGGGGCACGGGGCTGGTAGGATAGCGCTTGCCCCGTTTCACGCCGCGATAAGGGTCCCCATCACCGGGGGCCTCGACCTTGATCACTTCTGCGCCGAAATCCGCCATGATTGTCGCCGCGGCGGGCGCCGCAATGAAACTGCCGACATCCAGCACCTTCAGGCCGCTGAAAATCCCCTCACCCATCGTTCCTTACTCCCTGTCCCTTTTTACCGCGCGCTTCGGCTCACAGCCAGTCGGTCAAACGGCCTGTTCGCAGACCAGAAACCTTAAGCACCGGCTGGCTGATGTAATAGGACCGACCGTCCGGTGCAAACCCAAAGGGTTCGAAAATCAGGCCGCGCAGCCCCGATACGCAATGCCATGTGCCACAAGTATTGCCTCGGCACATGCGCCATAATGCGTTAGTAAAAACCGTCGTATCAGGCTGCGATCGTTTTTTCGACCATCACCCGGATTATCCGAAAATTCCAAAGCGGCTGAAGCCGCAATATCCCGTCACGCCTGTCAAATTGACCCCGAAGCTATATCGTATCCGCAATGGAACCATTCGCAACAGCCCTGGTCCTGACAGCTGCCGTGATGCACGCCGCCTGGAATGCATTGCTGAAAGGCACAGGAGACGGCCTGATCCTCATCGCCGTCATCAGCGCCGCAAGCGCCGTGATCGGCATTGCTGGCATCATCATATTCCCGGTGCCCTTGAGTGAGGCATGGCCGT
>CAXBEC010000560.1:0-2686 GCA_963974145.1 uncultured Alphaproteobacteria bacterium
AATCCTGCGCTGGACAGTATGCCATCCAACGCCATGCAGCGCTCGGCAAGCTGCGCGCGTGTGGCCTCGATCCAGTTTTGATCCGCGAGCGCGTGCGCACCGATCTCCAGCGCCGGACCGGATACCGCCCAGGGGCCAAGCCGCGTTGTGAGTTGCGTGATCAGTTCCGGCGGCCCGGCGGCAAAGCCGAGGCGCAATCCCGCCAGACCGAAGAATTTACCGAAGCTGCGCAAGACCATTACCTGGTGCGCTGCTGTCAAATGCGGCAGGACACTTGCCTCGGGCGCTACGTCGGCGAAGGCTTCGTCGACGATCAGCAGACCCCGCCACGCGGTAATCGCTTCGGCGAGCGCCAGCAGTTCGTCGGGCCGGGCTATCCGGCCATCCGGGTTGTTCGGGTTGACGACAACGACGATATCCGCTGCGCTGGCCGCTGCAATTCCGGAGACATTCCGGATTTCGTAGCCGCGATCACGCCAGACGCGTTCGTGTTCGCCATAGGTCGGGCCGACAATCGCGATTCGCCCCGCGGCGGCGATACCGGGCAAGGATTGCAGGACGGCCTGCGATCCGGCCGCCGCGACAAGCGCGGTCCCGTCGGGAATACGATAATGCCGCCTGGCCGCCGCCAGAAGGCCGGCCAAGGCATCGGCCTGCGGCAGGCGTTGCCATGACGCCGCCGAGATTTCCGGAACAGGGTAAGATTCGGGATTGATCCCGGTCGAAAGGTCCAACCATCCCGCTGCCGGCCGTCCGAAACGGGCTTCGGCATCGGCGAGGTCGCCGCCATGCGGCAGGGGGGAAGGATCGGTCGTTTGCATTAGCGACAGCATACGATGATGGCCCTGTATGTTGCTATCAGGATCGTTCCGGAATCGTGGCGCCGTCGTCTTCGCTTGTTCCGCATCCTACCCGCGTATAGATTTTGCGCATACAGGAGCCGCGCCTGTCGGCGGCGGCTTGATTTCAAAACAACGCCCGGTCGGGCGGCAATTTACAGGGGGACTCTGACATGGCTGGAAATGGCAGGATTGCAATTGTGACGGGCGCAGGCAGCGGGATCGGACGGGCTTCCGCCGTGTCACTGCTCAAGGCAGGATATTCGGTGGCGATTGCCAGCCGGGGCATGGAAGGGCTGCAGGGCACGATCGATGCGGCCGGCGCCGATGGCGAGCGGGCGCTGGCGGTGCCGACCGATGTCGGCAAGCAGGACCAGGTGGATAACCTGTTCGCCAAGGTCGTGGAAAAATTCGGTGGTCGTCTCGACGTGATCTTCAACAATGCGGGGGCCGGTACGCCCGCCATCGGGCTGGAAGAGCTGACCTTCGAGCAGTACCAGAACTGCGTCGCGGTGAACCTGTTCAGCACCTTCCTGTGCACCCAGCATGCGATCCGCATCATGAAGGACCAGGACCCGCAGGGGGGACGGATTATCAACAATGGTTCGATTTCCGCGCATACGCCGCGGCCGAATTCGCTGCCCTATACCTCCTGCAAGCACGCGATCACGGGCATGACCAAATCGACCTCGCTGGACGGGCGCAAATACAATATCGCCTGCAGCCAGATCGATATCGGCAATGCCGCGACGCCAATGACCGACCGCATGGTCGCAGGGGTGCTGCAGGCTGACGGGACGACCGCGGCGGAGCCGCGTATGGATGTGCAGCATGTCGCCGACGCCGTGGTGATGATGGCGGACCTGCCGCTGGAATCGAATATCCAGTTCATGACCATCATGGCGACGCAGATGCCGTTTGTAGGCCGCGGCTGATGGCGGGTACGGAAAAGCCTGAACTTCTGGTCGTCTGCCATACGGCGCCGTTTCTGCTGGCCGACCTGGAAAAGGAATATACGCTGCATAACCTTTTTCTGGCCGAGGACAAGGAAGCGTTGCTGGCCGATGTCGGAGATCGCATTCGCGGGATTCTCGCCGGCGGCATGCAGGGGCCGGATGCGGCGCTGATCAACCGGTTGCCGAATCTGGAGATCATCGCGTCAAACAGTGTCGGATACGATGCCACCGACGTGGCGGCGGCGAATGCGCGCGGCGTGCCGGTGACGCATACGCCGGATGTGCTGACGGATGACGTTGCCGACCTTGGGATGGCGTTTATCATCATGGCGCCGCGCCGAATCGCCGAATCCGAACGTTTCCTGCGTGCCGGTAAATGGCCGCAGGGGAGGATGGACCTGGGTACCAATGTGCGGGGCAAAAAGCTCGGAATTCTCGGGCTCGGCCGGGTCGGTAGCGCGCTGGCGAAGCGGGCCCAGGGCTTCGGGCTCGATATCGGATTCTATGACATCGTCCCAAAGAACGACACGCCCTACCGCGTATACAGCAGCCTGCTGGAGATGGCGGAAGACAGCGATATCCTCTTCGTATCCTGTCAGGGTGGCGAAACAACCCGCAAACTGGTCAGCGCCGAAGTGCTGGACGCGCTGGGTCCCAAGGGGTTCCTGGTCAACGTGGCGCGCGGCACCATTGTCGACCAGGACGCGCTGGTTGCAGCGGTCAAGGAGAAGCGCATTGCCGGCGCGGCCGTGGATGTGTTCGAGGACGAGCCCAACGCACCGGAAGAACTGTTCGAGGTCGAAAACATCATCATGACCCCGCATATCGCCAGTTCGACGGGCGAAACCCGCCGGGCGATGGCCGACCTGGTTCTGGAGAACCTGCGCCTGC
>CAXBEC010000561.1:0-2682 GCA_963974145.1 uncultured Alphaproteobacteria bacterium
CCCTTCGGCGTAATAGATCTGCGCGCCGATGGTGATCGGGAACATCAGGCCCGCCGTATGTTCGTAGGAATGCGACAGCGGCAGGAAGGAAAGGAATTTTTCACTGCCGAGGGCAAAATCCGGCAGTTTGCGCAGCAGGTCATAGGCGCCCTGGCAATTGCAGAGGATGGCGCCATGGCTCAGCATCACGCCTTTCGGCCGCCCACCGGTGCCGGAGGTATAGATGATACAGCTGGTATCGCTGCGCTTTATCCCGGCGACGTGCTGCACAACATTGTTGCGCGCTTTCCGGCCGGTTTCCATCACCACATCCCAATCCAGGGTGCGGATCCCCTGGCTGCTAGGCGGAATCGGTTCCATGGCAATGACCGTTTCCATTTCCGGCGCCTGCTTGGCCGCCGGCACGACGCGTTCCGCCAGCTTCGCGGTAGAGACGATGGCCATCTTCGCGCCACTGTCGGTGAAGACGTGCAGGTGGTCCTCGACCGTATTGGTGATATAGGCCGGAACGCTGATCGCGCCGGCAGCCATCACCGCAAGGTCGGCGATCAGCCAGTCCGGGCGGTTTTCGGCGACGATGACCACGCGATCGCCGACGACAAGACCCTGTTCGCGCAACCCGCGTGACAGGGCGGAAACCCGCGCCGCCGCCGTATGCCAGTCGATCGAGCGCCACGCGCCGTCATGTTTCGACCACAGGAACGGCTGTGAGCCCCGGCGGGCAGCTTCATCGAAGAAGACTTCGGGTAGGTTTTTGAAAGAGGCGTAGTCGATCATGTCTGGTTTCCTGCTTGCCGGGTCGGGCACCGCACCATATATCGGATAAAGCAATGGAGGAAAAATGATGAATGATACTACCGCACTCGGCGCGCTTCCGGAATGGGATCTGGGCGACCTTTATCCGGGGCAGGATTCGCCGGAACTGGCCGCGGACCTGACGCGGGCGGAAGCCCTTTCGAAGTCGTTTGCGGAATCATACGAAGGCCGGCTGGCGGGGCTGGATGGCGCGGCGCTGGCGGCGGCGATTGCCGAGTACGAGGTGCTGGACGAAATTCTCGGCCGGGTGATGAGCTATGCGGGGCTGGTCCATGCGGGCAATGTGACCGACCCGGAGGTCGGCCGGTTCTACCAGACCATGCAGGAACGGGTGAACGATATCGGCAGCCATACGCTGTTCTTCACGCTGGAGCTGAACAAGATCGAGGATGCCGACCTCGACGCGAAACTGTCGGAATCCGAAGCGCTGGCGCATTACCGGCCCTGGCTGCGCGAGGTCCGCGCCATGCGGCCGCATCAGCTGTCCGACGAAATCGAAAAGCTGTTGTATGAGAAATCCGTCGCCGGGCGCAGCGCCTGGGTGCGGCTGTTCGATGAAACCATGGCCGGGCTGCGTTTTCCCTATCGCAAGCAGGTGCTGACCTCGACCGAAATCCTCAACCTGCTGTCGGACCATGACGGCAAGGTCCGCAAGGACGCGGCGAAAAGCCTCGGCACGGTGCTGGGCGACAATATCCGGCTGTTCTCGCTGATCACCAACACGCTGGCCAAGGACAAGGAAATCAGCGACCGCTGGCGCAAGTTCGCGCGCCCGGTATCGTCGCGCAACCTCGCCAATTCGGTCGAGGACGAAGTCGTCGACGCCCTGTCCCAGGCGGTCAGCGATTCGTACCCGCGGCTGTCGCATCGCTATTACGCACTGAAAGCGAAGTGGTTCGGCGTCAAGCAGCTGGATTACTGGGACCGCAACGCGCCCCTGCCGGATGAGGACAAGCGAATCGTCCCTTGGGATGAGGCGCGCGACACGGTGCTGAAGGCCTATGGCGCGTTTTCGACGGATCTTGCGGCGGTCGGTCGGCAGTTCTTCGACCATGCGTGGATCGATGCACCGGCGCGGGCAGGCAAGGCGTCGGGCGCCTTCGCACATCCGACCGTGCCCTCGGCGCATCCCTATCTGCTGCTGAACTATCAGGGCAAGGTGCGCGATGTCATGACCCTGGCCCATGAGCTGGGCCACGGCGTCCATCAGGTGCTGGCCGGGCCGCAGGGGCAGTTGATGGCGGATACGCCGCTGACCCTGGCGGAAACCGCGTCGGTCTTCGGCGAGATGCTGACCTTCCAGTCGATGCTGAAGTCGACGACCGACCCGAAGGCGCGCCACGCCATGCTGGCGGCCAAGGTGGAGGACATGCTGAACACGGTGGTCCGGCAATTACTGGGCCTATATCCCGCATTTCATCCATTCGCCCTTCTATGTCTATGCCTATGCGTTCGGCGACTGCCTGGTGAATTCGCTGTATTCCCGCTACCAGGACGCGGAGGAAGGCTTCGTCGAAAAATACCTGGCGATGCTGCGCGCCGGCGGGACCCTGCGGCACAAGGAATTGCTGGCGCCGTTCGGACTGGATGCATCCGATCCGAAGTTCTGGTCGCTCGGCCTGTCGATGGTCGAAGGCTTCATCGACGAGCTGGAAGCGGGGTTGTGACCGCTTCCGACCCGCGCCGGGTCGCCGTTATCGGCGGCGGCATCACGGGTATCAGCGCGGCCCTGTTCCTGCAGCGCGACGGCCATGATGTCACCGTTTTCGAACGGGACGAAATCGGCACCGGCACCTCGATGGGTAATTCCGGCGTTGTCAGCATCGCCGGCTGCATCCCCACTTCCGTGCCGGGGATCATCGGCCG
>CAXBEC010000562.1:0-2681 GCA_963974145.1 uncultured Alphaproteobacteria bacterium
TTATGCGTCCAGTTGGTGAAGGCGGTGGTGATGAAGCGTTCGTTGGGCACCATGATGTCCTTGCCATCGAAGGTTTCCAGCGTTGCGGAACGCATGGTCAGTTCGCGCAAGATTCCCGTACGGCCGTCTTCAAGTTCGATGTAGTCGCCGATACTGATGGTGCGGTCGAGCAGGATGATAATCCCGGATATGAAATTCGAGGCGATCTGCTGCAATCCGAAACCGAGCCCGACACCCAGCGCCCCGCCAAATACGGCAAGCGCCGTCAGGTCGATACCCATCACATTCATCAGCAACAGGAAGATCAGCACGAAAATGCCGATTTCGAACAACTTGGCGACGACCTCGCGCGTGCCCACGTCCAGCACTTCGCGGTTGCGGATTACGCGCTGGCCCGTGGCATTCGACACTCGGCCAAGCCAGAACAGGACGATGCCGAAAACGAAGGTACGCAACACGGCGTAAAGCGAGATCCTGATATTGCCGATTTCAAAGGAAACGCTGTCGAGATGGGCCGTGAAAATATCCAGCCAGCCGGCGATATACAGCAGCGCAATGGGGACACCGACCCATTTCAGAATGAAGTTAATCGCCTTGTTGCTGATGAAGTGGTTGGCGAGGCTGTAAACGAGGTAGATAAAGGCTACCCCCTGTGCCGCCCGCACAAGCCAGACGCCACCGATGACTTCGGCACTGATCGGCGTAGCAATGCCGAGCATGATGGCGGCCGTCAGCACGGGCACCAGTTCGCCGGCATTGTGGATTGTCATGCGAAGGTCGAGGAAATTGCCCGATTGCGGCTCTTCGCGAAAAATTCTTATCCGGGAGATGACGAAGTTGGACAGCACCCACGACACGATCAGGGCCGCCAGAACAGTGCCGATCTGGAGATAGAAGGCAGGGCTCACCAGATGGGCGAGCGTATCGCTCCAGGCACCCTCGGCCCATTCGGTCAGTTGCTGCATTCCGCGCTACCCGGTCTGTTGCCCACGATCCGGATCGAATATGGCATGTATGGGGGACGGGGGCATTATTTACCGTGTGATCGCCCGGTTGATGTCGGAAAGGGGGCGGGCGGCGGTTGCCGTGATGCTCAGACCAGCGGCCCGACCTCCTGTATCGTCGCGGCGTTCCAAGGGTCGATGATCTTGTGTTTTATCAGCCAGTTACCATCCACCTTTACCATGGTGTCGCGGTAACAGCCGATGAGCCGTATGGATTTTTCATCCGTTTCGCTGTCCCAGCTCATGCCTGCCCAGTACGAAATGACCAGTAAGGTGTCGTCGCCTGGGTCCTTGACCGCCATATGCTGGATCCAGTGCTGGCCGGCCGGCCTGTCGGAGGGGCCGAGGAAATGGGTCGCGAAACCGAAAACCCCGCCCGCATCCTCGTCCCAGAGCTTGCCGGTGACATCGCGGATCGTGGCGTCGTCGGTAAAGTTTGACGGCACGCCGTCGATATTACCGGTGTCCATGCACCACAGGTAACGGCGCAGTGTGGCAAACACGGCCTCGCGCTCTTCCAGGCTGATATCCGCATCTTTCATTGGTTCCTCCTCTGTCATTAATGCTTCAGCCTAGCATCAGGTTCCGCGCCGGCATGCGGTTTTTCGTTGGCCGGTCTGCAATTCCGGTTTGCAAGGACCCGGCGATTTGTCAGAGTGGCGCTCAACCGCCCGGCGCCAACCGGCGCGGGCATCAACAGATATTCAAGGACATGAAGGGGAAACCATGCTGATCGTCGACGCGCAGGTGCATATCTGGGGGGCGCATACGCCGGAACGGCCCTGGCCCGAATACGGGTTCGGCAAGGAACACCTGCCGGTGCCGCTGTCTGCGGAAAAGCTGGTGGCCGATATGGCGGAAGCCGGAGTGGACCGCGCGGTGCTGGTGCCGCCTTCCTGGGAAGGCGAATACAATGATCTCGCCATCGCCGCCGCGCAGAATTATCCAGGTCGCTTCGCCGCCATGGGGCGGTTCGATATCGGCAACCGGGCGAACGAGGCGCGCATGGCGGACTGGAAACAGCAACCGGGCATGCTCGGCATTCGCCTGACCTTCCTGCGTCCGGTTCAGCAGGAATGGCTGAAAGGGGATTCGATAGACTGGTTCTGGGCGAAGGCCGAGGAACTGGGGATCCCCATCATGGTGCTGCCGCCGGGCCAGATCCCGCAGATCGACCGGGTGGCGGAGCGGTATCCCGACCTGCGGCTGGTCATCGATCATCTGGCGATGTCGCATGATTTCCCGGAGCCGTTTGCCCTGGTGAAGGACGTTTTGACTCTGTCACGGCACAAGAACGTGGCGGTGAAGGCAAGCTGCCTGCCGAACTTCACGACCGAATCTTATCCCTTTCCCGGAATCCGCGATGATATCGAAGCCGTGTTCGACCGGTTTGGCCCCGACCGCATGTTCTGGGGAACCGATGTGACACGCCTGCCATGCAGCTACCGGCAGGGCGTTACCCATTTCACCGAGGAACTGCCCTTCCTGAAGGGGAAGGACCTGGAACGGGTCATGGGCACAGGGATCTGCGACTGGCTGGGTTGGGAATACTGACCCGGAATCATTTTTCGAAAGGGGAGGTTGCAATGACGGTTACGCTGGGGAGCGGCGAATTCACCTATCGCGAGGAACGGGACTGGGCAAAACTGCCCGATGGCTGGTCCTTCGACGACGTGG
>CAXBEC010000563.1:0-2663 GCA_963974145.1 uncultured Alphaproteobacteria bacterium
GCACGGCGGGGGCAAAGCGCCGCACCGCAATCCTGTCGTTCTGGCTGGCGCGGGCTGTCAGGGGGTCGAGCAGCGATATCCCGGCATTCTCCGCGATCAGCCCGCAGATCGGCGCCGAATAGGAGGATTCAAATACGATATTCAGCCGGACGCCGGCGGCTTCCAGGCATTGCATGATGCGCTGTTGCACCAGGCTGTAATCGGAAATCATCAGAAGCGGTTCATCGTGCAGATGCTGCGGCCGGATCACGCGCTTTGCCGCCAGCGGATGCGATGCGGGCAGGACACACAGAACGTTATGAACCGGCAGCGGATCGACACGGACCCCCGGTGCTTCGGCCGGAACGACCGCCACCCCGATATCGCATTGCTGCAGGGCGACGAGGTCCAGTACCTCGGGCGACGCGCCGGTCTTCAGCGAAAAAGGAAGGGGCGACGGAAGCGGCAATGCGCAACGCACCTTCACGCCGGCCGCGCAATTCGGCCGCCGCACGGGAGATACGGTCCAGCCCGTGGAAGCTGCGTTCGACTTCACGGAACAGGGCGACGGCATCCGGTGTCGGCGTGATTCGACCCCCGGTGCGGTCGAACAGGCGGATGGCAATTTCGGCTTCCAGGTCGCGGATGAGCCGGCTGATCGCCGGTTGCGTGATCCCCATCAGGTCGCCGGCGGCGGTCATGCTGCCGGTCTGGAATGCCGCGCGAAAGGCTTCGATCTGACGAAGGTTCAGGCGCATGGCGATCCGCTCCAGTCATAATATTTAGTTATGATTGACCAATATAATGAATTCGACATTATCATCTGGGCGCTGTCAACTGGCATAAGGTTACCGATGCACGCCGTTTCAGAAAATTCCGGAGCAGATCCATGACCGTTACATTCAGGAAATTACATCCGCTGTTTGCCGCCGAAGCTGCAGGGGTCGACCTGTCACAGCCGCTTGACCCATCCACGCTGGAAAAGGTCATCACCGGGATGGACGAACATGCGGTGCTGGTGTTTCACGGGCCCCGGCTGACCGAAGAGGAACAAGTCGCCTTTGCCTCCCGCCTGGGGCCGCTGGAACCGAAAAACGGTGTGCTGAGCACGGGCCTGAAGCAACGGGTCAGCCCAAAGCTCGTGGATATTTCCAACCTGGACGAAAATAACGGGCTGCTGGAACGCAATGACCGGCGCCGGATGTTTTCCCTCGGCAACCGGCTCTGGCATACGGATTCGTCATTCAAGAAGACGCCGGCAAAATATTCATTGCTGCATGCCCATACGGTTGTGCCGGAAGGCGGCGAAACCCAGTTCGTGGATACCCGCGCTGCATATGATGCGCTACCGGCCAAAATGAAACAGCAGCTTGACGAACTCGTTGTCGAACATTCGATTTTCAATTCCCGGGCAAAGCTTGGCTTCACCGAGTTTTCGGGAGAAGAGCGACTGGCGACGCCGCCCGTACTGCGCCGGCTTGTCCTGCGCCATCCGGGATCGGGCCGCAAGGCGCTGTATCTGGCGTCGCATGCGTCACATATCGTCGACTGGCCGGTGCCGGAAGGGCGCATCCTGTTGCAGGACCTGATCGAGCACGCGACGCAGCCGCAATTCGTGCACACACATCGCTGGCAGGTGGGTGATCTTGTGATCTGGGACAACCGCTGCACCATGCACCGGGCCCGGCCGTTTGACGCGGATGCCTATAGCCGCGACATGCGGCGGGCGACGGTCCAGGATCGTGACCCGGCGCAACAGGACCTGCGGGTCGCATGACCATTGGCGCGGCGCGGGAACGTATTGATCCCCGCACCGCGTTGCTGATGACCGTCAGGCGGAAAGCTTTTTGGCAATCCCCGCGACATGCCGACCCTGGTCTGCGGCCAGCTTGAGCTCCTTGTCGGACGGGGTGCGTGACCCGTCCGGGCCGGCGATCGTGCTGGCGCCATATGGCGAACCGCCGCGCAGTTCACTGATATCGGTCAGCTCCGGGCTTGCATAGGGCAGGCCGACGATGACCATGCCGTGATGCGCCAGGGTGTTCCAGAAACTCGTGATCGTCGTTTCATTGCCGCCCCCGGTGCCGGTCGAGGTGAAGACCGAACCGACCTTGCCGATCAGCTTGCCCCCGGCCCACAACCCGCCGGTCTGGTCCAGGAAGTTGCGCATCTGGGACGCCATGTTCCCGAAGCGCGTCGGCGTGCCGAAGATGACGGCATCGTAATCCGCCAGTTCCGATGGTGTTGCAACCGGGGCGTCCTGGTCGAGCTTGAAGCCGTTCTTTTTTGCGGATTCTTCGGGGACCAGTTCGGGTACCCGCTTGACGATGACCTCGACGCCATCGACATCGCGCGCGCCCTCCGCGACGGCACTGGCCATGGTTTCGATATGGCCATAGGACGAATAGTAAAGAACGAGAACTTTGGTCATGATGATGTTCCTTTCAATGATCTAATGTTCAGGCGGCAAGGTCGAACAGCAGGAATTCGGCCGCGCCGGTTGCGGTAATGTTGATGCTGCCGGGCGTTTCGATGCCCAGCCCGTCGCCGGATTGCAGCGGCTGGCAGGCCACGGCGACGGCGCCGCGCGCGACCTGGATCCACGCCTTGCGCTCCGGCTTTACCTCGAAGGTGACCTGTTCGCCGGGCTTCAGCAGCGACCCGTAAAGCGAAACATCCTGGTG
>CAXBEC010000564.1:0-2661 GCA_963974145.1 uncultured Alphaproteobacteria bacterium
GTTTGGCGCCAACGAGGCGTATGTCACCGAGCTTTATGCAAAATTCCTGGATGACTCGGGGTCTGTCGATCCCGATTGGGCGGAATTTTTCGCCAATCTGGACGATTCGGAACGCGATCTCCTGCGCGATCTGGAAGGCGCCACCTGGGCGCCGCGCAAGACCCGGGTCATGGGCGGCGGCAACACCGACATGACCGACGCCACCTCCGGCGTTGCCGAGGCGCCGGTACCGCAGCCAGGCATTGGCTATATGCCGGGGGCGGGAGCCGGGCCGGAACAGATACGCCAGGCGACGCGGGATTCGCTGCGGGCCCTGATGCTGATACGCAATTACCGGGTCCGCGGCCACCTGCATGCCAATCTGGATCCGCTTGGTCTGGTGAAACCGATTTCCCATGCCGACCTCGATCCGGCGACCTATGGCTTTACCGAACGGGACATGGACCGGCCGATCTACATCAATTTCGTGCTGGGTCTTGAGGCCGCATCGCTCAAGCAGATCGTTAAGATCCTTGAGGAAACCTATTGCGGCAATATCGGCGTTGAATTCATGCACATCCAGGTGCCGGAAGAAAAGTCCTGGATCCAGGAACGCATCGAGGGAATCCGCAACCAGACGGATTTCACGGAACTCGGCAAGCGCACGATACTGGAACGTCTGACTGAAGCCGAAACCTTTGAAAGGTTTCTGGACCGCAAGCACCGGGGCACGAAACGGTTCGGCCTCGATGGCGGCGAAGCCGTCGTTCCGGCGATCGAACAGATTCTCAAGCGGGGCGCCCAGCTCGGATTTGAGGAAATGATTATCGGCATGCCGCATCGCGGCCGGCTCAACATCCTCGCCAATATTCTGAACAAACCCTACAAGGCGATTTTTTCCGAATTTGCCGGCAATGCGTCCCAGCCCGATGACGGGTTCGGTTCGGGCGATGTGAAATACCATCTGGGTACCTCGTCTGACCGCGAGTTCGACGGCCATACGGTGCATCTGTCCCTGACACCGAATCCGAGCCATCTGGAAGCGGTGAATACGGTTGTGCTGGGCAAGGTTCGGGCCAAGCAGCGCCAGCGCGGTGATTCTGATCGAGAGAAGGTCATTGGCCTGCTGCTGCATGGCGATGCGGCATTCCCCGGCCAGGGCATTGTGGCGGAAACCTTTGATCTGTCGCAGCTGCGTGGTTACAGGACCGGCGGAACCATCCATTTTATCTGCAACAACCAGATCGGTTTCACGACGGCGCCATCCTATTCGCGCTCTTCACCCTATTGTTCCGATGTGGCGAAAATGGTGTCGGCGCCGATTTTCCACGTCAATGGCGACGACGTGGAAGCCTGCGTGCATGTGGCGCGCATGGCGACCGAATACCGCCAGAAATTCAAAAAGGACGTTGTAATCGACCTGTGGTGCTATCGCCGCCATGGTCACAACGAAGGTGACGAGCCGGCGTTTACCCAGCCGCTGATGTACAAGAAGATCGCGGAGCATCCGACGACGCGCAAGATTTACGCCGACAAGCTGGAAGCGGAAGGCGTGTTGAAGCCGGGTGAAGCCGACAAGATGGTCGAGCGGTTCCAGCAGCATCTCGAAAGCGAGTTTGAAGTTTCGGCTTCCTTTATCGGGAACAAGGCGGACTGGTTCGAAGGGAAGTGGGAAGGTTTCGCGAAGGCGAGCGGCGATGAGCGCCGCGGCGAAACGGCGGTTGAAATGGATGTGCTGCGCGAAGTGGGGCATGCGTTGACGGCAGTGCCGCAGAACTTCAACGCCAATCCCAAGATTATCCGGCAGCTTGAAGCCAAGCAGAAAATGTTCGAGACGGGAGAGGGCATCGACTGGGCAACCGGCGAAGCGCTGGCCTTGGGGACGCTGCTGGTCGAATCGACACAGGTTCGCCTGTCGGGTGAGGATTGCCGGCGCGGCACTTTCAGTCAGCGCCATGCGGTACTGATCGACCAGGAGACCGAGCAGGACTATATCCCGCTGAATAATATCCGCTTCGGCCAGGCGCCGTTCGAGGTCATCGACAGCCCGCTGTCGGAATTCGGCGTGCTGGGTTTCGAATATGGCTACAGTTCGGCGGAACCGCATGCCCTGGTGATGTGGGAAGCGCAGTTTGGTGATTTCGCCAATGGCGCACAGGTCATTATCGACCAGTTCATTTCATCCGGCGAACATAAATGGCTGCGGATGAACGGGCTCGTCATGCTGCTGCCGCATGGCTATGAAGGGCAGGGGCCGGAACATTCCTCGGCCCGGCTGGAACGGTATCTCCAGCTTTGCGGCGATGACAACATGCAGGTCTGCAACCCGACAACGCCGGCGAATTACTATCATGTCCTGCGTCGCCAGGTGCATCGCAACTTCCGCAAGCCGCTGATCCTCATGACGCCGAAGTCGCTCTTGCGGCACAAGAGCTGTGTCTCGAAACTGACGGAATTCGGTCCCGGTACGACCTTCCACCGGGTGCTCTGGGATGATGCGGAGGGCACCAAGGACCTGCGCGCCGACAAGGATATCCGCCGCGTCGTTCTGTGCAGCGGCAAGGTCTATTTCGACCTTCTGGAAGAGCGGACGAAACGCGGCATCGACGATGTCTATCTGATGCGCGTGGAGCAGCTCTATCCGTTCCCGAAAAAATCGCTTCGTGAACAGCTGGGCCGCTT
>CAXBEC010000565.1:0-2653 GCA_963974145.1 uncultured Alphaproteobacteria bacterium
GACGGCACGTTATGGCACGGTTGCATTGTCATATTCGTAAAAGGAGAAGTGTCGAAATGCCTCATGTTCGATATATCGACAAGACGCGGGAATATTATAAGGCGCAGGGCTACGAGAAGCCCTACCGCTGGGCACATTTCGATGATGTGCCGTTTACGCCGTTAAAGAAACCACTGGCGGAATCGCGCCTGGCGCTGGTTTCGACCAGCGAGGTTGCGTTGCGGACTTGGGAAGATCAGCGGACGCCGCTTGAAAAAGGAGAAAGCGGCAATGTCTATCCAATCCCCTCTGACACGGCGGAAGAGGATATTTACAGCCAGTCCAAAAGCTATGACCGTTTCGCAACCTCGCTGGAGGATGTGAACGCCTATTTTCCCCTGACCCGGCTGAAGGAATTGCAGGCGGAAGGCCGTATCGGCTCACGGTGTCTACAACGCCTATAGCCAGCGCAAGACGCGAGAGATCGACGCGCCGGAAGTGCTGGCGAAGGTTCAGGCGGAAGCGGTCGACGTCGTCGTCCTGACACCTGTCTGACCCGTCTGTCACCAGACCGTGAGTCTGGTTGCCCGACATCTTGAAGCGAATGGCATTCCGACGGTGATCATCGGCAATGCCCGGGATATCGTCGAACATTGTGGCGTGCCCCGATTGTTGTTCACGGACTTTCCGCTGGGCAGCCCCTGCGGACAGCCGCATGAGCCGGAATTACAGCGCAGCATCGTGAATATGGCGCTGGATCTGCTGGAACAGGCGACGGAGCCGCGCACGACCGTTCAGGCGCCCTTTACCTGGTGGCGCGGTGAGGATTGGAAACGTACGATTTTCACCGAAGAACAGCCTTGGAAAGACGAAGAATCGGAAAAGGAATGGCTGGCGAAGAAGGAACTCTACCGCCAGCTCAAGGCAGAAGGAAAAGTGTAAAGGTGGCAGAAATAATCGTCTATTCGACGCCTATGTGTCAGCCGTGCGAACAACTGAAGCGTTACCTGACGGATCTTGGCGTGGATTTCACAGCCAAGGACCTGATGATGGATGAGGAGGCGGCGGAATTCATCGATGAGCAGAATATCCGCACCTCGCCTGTCCTGCAGGTTGGTGATGCGCTATTGCACGGCGCGGACCTGGAACCGGCGAATATCGATAAATTGCTGGGGCTTTAAGGGACGAGAAGGTCAACCAGCGCGGTAACGTCCGGGAGACTTTCAATCTGTGTGACAGCGTCAATCAGCCGTTCCGCATTAGCCGGCGGTAATGCGACGGCTGAGCTGTCCCAGTTCCGGCGGAATTTGGCGAGATGCGCCTC
This sequence comes from uncultured Alphaproteobacteria bacterium, assembly GCA_963974145.1. Lineage (GTDB taxonomy): Bacteria > Pseudomonadota > Alphaproteobacteria > UBA8366 > MarineAlpha4-Bin1. Next base: position 1,304 of record CAXBEC010000565.1, read on the forward strand.
ATGGCTCATGGGTTTGGCGGGGTTGCCGTATATCACCGCTGCGCTGTGTGAGAGAACCCTTCCGTTATTCAGCTGAACCTCGACATGAACGGGTGCCAGCGCGTTCGGGTCGGGATTATTGTCGACCGATACGCTGATTCGACTGGCCAGATTATGGGTCGTTGCGTCGCGCAGTGCCGCAGGCTGAAAATCGGCAATTCCAAGCCCCTGATTCAGTAAGGCGCGTGCCCCGGCGAAGGCAATACACAGCCGGGCCTGATTTGCGGTCATATCGGCAGCCGGCAACCTTCCGACGAGTTGATAGGTCAGGGGAGGGACATGAGCCGTAACTCTTTCGACCGCGTCAGCCTGGAATCCTTCGGATTTCTGGAGGTCGAGCAGGGCATCGACAACGCCATGCGTGGCTCGGCCGGTCGGGAATGGCTTGTGGGCGACTTCCGTAATGCGCCATATCTTCCCGAGGGATGATCGAAGCGACTCGAAATCCGCCCCGCTTTCAAACAGCGAGAAATATCCGTATGGCCCTTCCAGCATGTCACGGGGGGCCTGCATCCCGGCCGCGGCCATGTCACAGGCGACCACCGCATTGCGGGCATTGAAGCCGATCTGCATGGCCAGCAGGGATGACCCCTCGTGATGGGCCTGCATCGTGCCGCAGAGCTGGCTGTAGACCGCCCCCATGGCATCCAGGATCGTTTCTGCCCTGAATCCCTGCAACCGCCCGATAGCGGCAACCGCGCCAAATGCGCCGGCCGTCGCCGGCCGGAAAAAGCGCATCCTGCCCTGCACCGCAACGCCAATATGGCAGGCGATGTCCACCCCCAGAGTCAGAGCCAGAATGAATTCCCGCCCGCTGATGCCGCCTTTGCGCTCGGCAACGGCCATAAGGGCGGGCAGGGTCACCGCCATCGGGTGCACGACGGCTTCCTCGTGGATGCAGTCAAATTCCGAATTGTGCAGCTGATAGGCGTTGGCAAATGCGGCAGCCGGAGCCGGCATCATGGTGCCGAACGCCCAGTTTCTGGCGTCCGTGCCGCGACCCCATGAGTGCTGCATGTCGGCCAGTTCTTTTGCCCAGGGCGCGGCACTGCCGGCAAGGGCAACACCAAAGCTGTCCAGGAGAAACTTGCGCGTGGCTTCCAGCGCGGCTTCAGGCAAGTCTTCGCAGCTTACTGTCGCGGCATGATGCGCCAGCGCCCGGGCCGCATCCCCGGTCAATTGACGCCCACGACGTCGCCAAGTGTCGGGCCGATTTCGCGGTGCAGGACAAGGTCGGCGGCGGCATCCAGTTCCGTCGGGTCGCGATTGATGATCACAAGCCGTGCCCCGTTGCGTTTCGCCATGACCGGG
>CAXBEC010000566.1:0-2652 GCA_963974145.1 uncultured Alphaproteobacteria bacterium
GGTGATGAGCGGCCCGGTTGCCTTTGTCTATACGGGTGTTCTCGATGAAGCGGTGGGCACGGCATGAGCAGCGGGTCCCGCCAGGAACCGGAAATCGTCACCTTCGGCTGCCGGCTGAACGCGTTTGAATCGGAGGTCATCCGCGATTGCGCGTCCGACCGGGGCAATGCCATCATTTTCAATACCTGCGCCGTCACGGCGGAGGCCGAACGTCAGGCCCGGCAGGCGATCCGCAAGGCGCGGCGCGCCAACCCCGGTGCCGAAATCATCGTGACCGGCTGTGCCGCGCAGGTGAACGCCGAAACCTTTTCCGCAATGCCTGAAGTCGACAGGGTGCTCGGCAATGCGGAGAAGCTGCAAGCGGCATCGTATATCAGCAACATGCGCGTGCAGGTCGGCGATATCATGCAGGCGCGTGAAGTGGCGGGCCATCTGATCGAAGGTTTCGACGGACGCGCCCGCGCCTTTGTGCAGGTCCAGCAGGGCTGCGACCATCGCTGCACCTTCTGCATCATTCCGTTCGGCCGCGGCAACAGCCGATCTGTGCCCATCGGCGAGATCGTCTCGCAGGTCCGGCAACTGGTCGAAAACGGATACAGCGAAATTGTCCTGACCGGGGTCGATATCACGTCCTACGGAACGGACCTGCCGGGCCAGCCCGCGCTGGGACAGATGGCGCGTCGGCTGCTGCAACAGGTGCCCGAACTACCGCGGCTGCGGATTTCGTCGATCGACTGTATCGAAATCGATGCCGACTTGATGCGGCTGATCGAACACGAACCGCGCCTGATGCCGCATTTCCATCTGTCGCTGCAGTCGGGCGATGACATGATCCTGAAGCGCATGAAGCGGCGGCATGGCCGCGACGAGGCAATTGCGATCTGTAACCGCATTCGCGAGGCGCGGCCCGACGTGGTGCTGGGCGCCGACCTGATCGCGGGGTTCCCGACCGAAACCGACGACATGTTCCAACGCTCCTATGACCTGATCGCGGAATGCGGCCTGACCTGGCTGCATGTCTTTCCCTATTCCGCCCGTCCCGGCACGCCCGCGGCGCGGATGCCGCAGGTCGAGATGGTTGTGCGGCGTGAACGGGCCCGGCAGTTGCGCGAGGCCGGCGACGCGGCGGCGGCGCGGTTCCTGGACGGCAGGATCGGGCAGGATGCTTCTGTTCTGGTGGAGCAGGACGGTATTGGCCGAACCGAACATTATGCGCCGATCCTGTGTGAAACCGACCTGCCGAATGGCAGCATGGCAACCTTGCGGGTAACGGGCCGCGACGGCGCGCAACTGACAGGCAGGCTGGCGGCATGAACAAAACGAGTTGGCTCGGCCGGCTGAAGGCGGGACTTTCGAAATCCTCGTCCAAGCTGGTCGGCGGCATTTCGGGGATATTCACCAAACGCAAGCTGGATGCGGCGGCGCTTGAGGAACTGGAGGAAGTGCTGATCACGGCGGATCTCGGTCCCGCGACGGCGGCAAAACTGACTGCCGACCTGGCGGCTACCCGCTTCGACAAGGAGGTCAGCGATCATGAGGTCCGGGCGGCGCTGGCCGACGGGATCACGACAATCCTGGACAAGGTCGCGGTGCCGCTGGAAATCGTTCCCGGCCGAAAGCCGCATGTGGTGCTGGTCGTTGGCGTGAATGGTAGCGGCAAGACCACGACGATCGGCAAGCTGGCGCAGCAATACAAGGGCGCCGGATATAATGTGATGCTGGCGGCGGGGGATACGTTCCGTGCGGCGGCCGTGTCGCAACTGCAGATCTGGGGCGAACGGGCCGGGTGCCGTGTGATCGCCGGCAAGCAGGGAGGCGATGCCGCCGGGCTGGCCTTCGACGCCGTGCAAACCGCGAAGGCCGAAGATGCCGATATCCTGCTGATCGACACGGCCGGGCGGTTACAGAACCGGACCGATTTGATGGCGGGCCTGGAAAAGATCAACCGCGTAATCAAGAAACTGGACCCTGAAGCGCCGCATGACTGCATCCTGGTGCTGGACGCGACGGTCGGCCAGAATGCGCATAGCCAGGTTGAAATCTTCCGGGACATGGTCGCGGTGACCGGGTTGGTGGTCACGAAACTGGACGGTTCCGCCAAAGGCGGGGTACTGGTCGCACTGGCGGAAAAATTCGGACTTCCGGTGCATGCCATCGGTGTCGGCGAAGGTGCTGAGGATCTGAGGCCCTTTGAAGCCGCCGCCTATGCCCGGGACCTGATGGGGCTGGACGCCGAAATCTGACCGGGTCAGCCGTTTCCGCTGTTTTTCCCGCTTACCATTTGGAACCGACCTTTTCGACATCGGTCGTCTGTTGCGTCTGGGAGGCCAGCAGCCAATCGTCGGTTCGCATGTATCGCGGTGCGAGAAAACGGTACGAGTCGCGCATCAGGTCCGGCGTATCCGCGTCAATCAACCCCGATTGACGTTCCCAGGCGCGCAACAGGTCATCCCATGCGACCATGCGACGGTAGAGCGAGTCGCGGACGCCCCGGATATACTCTTTCTGGGCATGAATGTTCTTGAGCATGCTGATGATTTCGCCTGTCTGACCGTCCGCCATGTCGAATTCCGACTGGAATTCCTTGGCCGCAATCGCCATCAGTTTGGCAACCGACGTGGCGTTGTCGAGCAGGCTGCGCTGTTTGGCAGA
>CAXBEC010000567.1:0-2649 GCA_963974145.1 uncultured Alphaproteobacteria bacterium
ACCCCTTCAAGCCAGCTTCCCGGGCGCGAGAACCCGGCTGTTTCGGGCAATTCCACCGCCCCGCGCTTGATCCCGCAGGCGAGAAAGCGCTTCATCGGGCGGGTATGGATCTGGATATCGCCGGCCCCGAACCCGGCATCCAGAAACCAGCGCGCCAGCGCCAGTTCCGATGGTGCATAGAAATTCCAGCCCATGATCGCGGTGCCGGAATAATGACACACGCTGTCGCGACTTTCCGTATCCGCCTTGGTTTCGATGATCAGCCGGCCGCCCGGCCGCAGATAACAGAAACAGATACGCAGCAGGAGGACAGGGTCCGTGACGTGGTACAGGACCCCGCTGCAATAAACGATATCGAAGGTCTGGCGCAGGGCGGGGTCGTCCCGGTAGACGCTCATCTCCCGCACATGCGACGGGCAACCGACCAGTTCCAGCAAGCGGGCCGCAGAGGCGGCGGAACGCGGATGTTCCTCCGTCGCCGTCACCTCGGCGCCAAGGCCGCTCAGCACCAGTACGTCGCCGCCGGACCAGCAGCCGATATCGAGCACCGCCTTGCCGCTCAGATCCGGGGGCAGGAACCCCGCCTGGATCGCCTCTGTCGTGATCTCGACATGGCGCGTGCCCATGGCGCCGCTGCGCGTAATATTGTGCCCGAAATCATGGTCGTGCCCCCAGATGAAGAATTCGCGGAACTGTTTCGAGGACGCCTCGTGCCAGAACCCGTCCGGCATTTCGTCATCCTCGAATTCCCGGGCAAGCTGCCCCATCACCTTGCGAGCTGCGACCGCATCGGGCAATTGCCAGCGCCGCAGCGCCCGTGCAACGACTTTCGCTGCGTCTTCTGCCGCCATGGCCTCGCCCGGGCGGGTATATAACGTGCCGGACGAGTCCTTGATGTGTTCCGTGACCATTCGGCAATCCTGACAATCCCATCGCACAGGCACCCCGGGTGACCGGCGAACCGTTACTGCCTACCCGATTCCCCGGACAGATACCAGCGATCGGGCGGGTCCCGGTACCGGGACGCCCTCCCTCACCCGCCGGTTTCGGGCCGCACCCGTCCGCGCGGGTCGCCGAACCGGTCGACCAGCACATCCTCGAAATCGGCCCCTTCCTCGGAAAACCAACTGCCGGGCCGGGTGCGGTATGCGTCGGGTTTCCAGGGCTGTTCGGGCTCGGTGCCGGCGGCCAGCGCTCTGGCCGCGTCCAGCAGGGTACGCCGGAACCGGACCACGGCGGCATCGGTCGCGGTCAGGGTTTCCGCCGTACGGTCGACGATGTAACCTTGGCTTTGCTGGATCATCAGGTCCTGTTCGGCAAGCCCTTTCACGCCGGTGAAGCTTTCCGTTTTCTGTACCGCCCGGTCGATCTGGAAATCGTTCGAGCGGTTGCGCAACGGCACGTAGTCGGGGCCGAGTTCGGCGATGATGCCATGCCCCTGGCGCAGTTTCGCGCGTTCATCCGCCCCGATCTCCCGCTCCGGGTTCCAGGCATAGCAATAGATCCAGCTGGCCCGGTCGGTAACCGGCACGACCGTGAAGCCGAAATAGGTTTCGCCGGGCAGCGTCGAAGGCCCGGTACCATGCGAGGGCAGCATGAACTGGGTCATCCGCCAGTAAATCCCGTCCTCATCCGCCGCCCGCGCGCCGCCAACCACGAAGCCCACATCATGCTCCAGAATCTGGAAGCGCGGCATCGGGTCGTTGCGAATCCATTTCAGCCGGCGCGCATCGGCCGGCGCGTCGGGGTTTTCATTGGACGGCACCGATGGCGCGGGCATGTGCAGGAAGGAAAAATGCGACGTATCGAGATCGCCTTCCAGAACCTGCGCCCAATTGCATTCGATGAGCTGCTTGGTGACGTATCGTTTCTGCGGCGTGACCAGGCCGAATTCAAGCTGCGGGATTTCCGGGATCTCGTCCTGGGGACCAAGCCAGGCCCAGATGATCTCGCCGTATTCACGCGTCGGGTAGGCTTTCACCCGCACGGTGTCATGATGGCGCGCGCCCGGTGGCACATTGGGCAGGTCAACCGCCTTGCCGATCACATCGAATTTCCAGCCGTGATAGACGCAGCGCAGACCGCATTCCTCATTGCGTCCGTAGAACAGGTTCGCGCCGCGATGCGGGCAATGCGCCTGGATCAGACCGATGCGGCCTTCGGTATCGCGGAAGGCGACGAGTTCCTCGCCCAGAACCGTCACCCGGACCGGCGCGCCGTCAGGTTCCGCCAGTTCGGCGGACAGCGCCACGGGCTGCCAGAAGCGCCGAAAATACGCGCCCATCGCCGTGTCGACGCCGGTCTGTGTCAGCAGGTCATTCTCTTCAGCCGTCAGCATGTTTCCCTCCACCCCGCTGCTCCGACCATAGCGAAAAACGCCGTCCTGCCAAAGCCACCGGACTACCGGGCCTCGGCCCGTCGCCGCCACATGGCCGCATAGGCATCCTCAAGTTCCCGCGCCGCCCGTGCACCATCCGTCAGCCTCGATGCCGCAACACGGGCGCGCAGACCGGCCCGGTCCGGCTGGTTCTGCGCCAGCCCTTCGGCAATGGTAACGAATTCATCCGGTGTGCCGGCAACCCAGTCGCCGCAATCGGCATGGGTCAGAATACTGGCGCCGTAGCGCGCCGTCGAACGGTCCCCCGCAAG
>CAXBEC010000568.1:0-2647 GCA_963974145.1 uncultured Alphaproteobacteria bacterium
ACCGGTTCCCCATCAAATGCAAACAAAAGCCAATGAATGCCAATCAAAATCAAAGGTGTGACACCGCGGCGGCACGGCCGTTTTCGCACTGCACAATTATTTTGACCCCACTGCACCCCGCAGGTCTTGCCGATTCGGGCGCCGGAAGATATCCTTAAACCCATGAGTCGTAACGAATCACTCCCGATTGTGGGAATACCCACGAGCCACGTCATCGAAGACGAGCGTGGCATGCACCGCACCGGCGGCAATTATATCGAAGCCATTTTCAGCGCGTCGGAATGTATGGCCGTCCTGCTGCCCGCATTCGGCGATCGCTATGACTTTGACGCGCTGATCGACCGGCTGGACGGATTGTTCCTGACCGGCGGCGCGCCGAATGTCGAACCGCACCATTACGGGGGGCCGCCCAGCCGCAAGGGCACGCTGCACGACCCGCGCCGGGACGCGACGGTCCTGCCGCTGGTCCGCAAGGCGATTGACGCGGGACTGCCGCTGTTCGGGGTCTGCCTCGGCATCCAGGAAATCAATGTCGCCCTGGGCGGCACATTGCATCCCCTTGTCCATGAACTGCCGGGCAAGAACGAACACCGCATGGACCGGACATTGCCCTCCGGCGAGCGCCACGCGCCGCGCCACCCGATCTTTCTGACCGAAGGCGGCCTGCTGCAGCAGCTTGCCGATGGCGCCAGCGAGGTCATGGTCAATTCCCTGCATGCGCAGGCCATCGACCGGCCCGCCGACGTGCTGCAGGTCGAAGGCGTCAGCGATGACGGCGTTATCGAGGCCGTCAGCATGCCATCGGCGAAAAATTTCATGCTCGGCGTGCAATGGCATCCGGAAGCGCCGGGACCGCTGCAATGGCCCCTGTCACAGGCCATGTTCCGGGCCTATGGCGATGCCTGCCGCGCCCGCTGCCGCGCCCGAAACATGACGCAGACGGGCTTTCGCGCCGCCTAATCCGCGGCCCCGGCCCGAAACTTCCCAATCACCCGTTTTACGAACCGGCCCGATGGTGTATTGAAATCGCCGGTCCGGGACGAATCGCACCGAAATCCGGGGCGCAGGACCAGCTGAGGAGAAGCACATGAGCACTTTTGCCATTCAAACCTGGGATAACCCGACACTGCCGGTTGCCGGCACCGAAGCGCTGTTCCCGGTGCGGCGGATATATTGCGTCGGCCGCAACTACGCCGCCCATGCCCGCGAGATGGGGCATGACCCCGACCGCGAACCACCCTTTTTCTTCGCCAAGCCCTCGGATGCCCTGGTGCCGGGTGGCGGTGACGTGCCCTATCCTGTCGCGACCAAAAACCTGCACCCGGAAATCGAAATGGTTGTCGCGCTGAAAAGCGGCGGCAAGGATATTCCGGCCGAGAAAGCGAATGACTGCATCTACGGCTACGGCGTCGGGCTGGACCTGACCCGCCGGGATATGCAGGGCGTCGCCAAGGATATGGGCCGCCCCTGGGACCTGTCGAAAGGCTTCGACCAGTCCGCCCCGACAACCCGCCTGCACCCGGTCAGCGAGGTCGGGTTGCTGGAAAAGGGCACGATCAGCCTGACCGTGAACGGCGAGATGCGCCAGAAGGGCGATCTGGCGGACATGATCTGGAATGTCCCGGAAACCATCGCCTACCTGTCCAGCCTGATCGAATTGAAGTCCGGCGACCTGATCTTCACCGGCACGCCGGATGGTGTGGCGGCGATCGAACGCGGCGACGTGCTGGTTGGCCATGTCGACGGGCTTGATGACCTGACCATCAAGGTGGTCTGAACCCAAGGGAAAATTAGCCATGCGGATCGCGACCTGGAACATCAACTCGGTACGCCTGCGTATCGAGCGCGTGGCGAAATTTGCCGAGGAATTCCGACCGGACGTCCTGTGCCTGCAGGAAACCAAGGTGCATGACGATCTGTTTCCGGAAAAAGGCATCCGGGAAATGGGATTCGACCACGTCGCCTTCGCCGGGATGAAGGGCTATAACGGCGTCGCGATCCTGTCCCGCCTGCCGCTGGAAAACGTGCAGCGCGTGAACTGGTGCGGCAAGGGCGATGCCCGGCATATCTCCGCCGTACTGCCCGGCGATATCGAGTTGCATAATTTCTACGTTCCCGCCGGCGGCGATATCCCGGATCCGGTTCAGAATGACAAGTTCCGGCACAAGCTGGACTTCCTTGAGGAAATGACCGGCTGGTTCCCGGAGAACCGGGCATCGACCGACAAGATGGTGCTGGTCGGCGACCTGAATATCGCACCGCTGGAAACCGATGTCTGGTCGCATAAACAGTTGCTGAAGGTCGTGTCGCACACCCCGATTGAGGTCGAAAAACTGGGGCTGATGCAGGGTGCGGTGGACTGGGTCGATGCCGTCCGCTGCATCATCCCGCCGGAAGAAACGCTGTTCAGCTGGTGGAGCTACCGGGCACGGGACTGGGCCGCGGCGGATCGCGGGCGCCGGCTGGACCATATCTGGGTGACGCCGCCGCTGAAGCCATCCGTCGCCGGCGCGCAGGTTGCCCGCGAGGCGCGCGGCTGGGAACAGCCTTCCGACCATGCCCCGGTCATCGTCGACCTGAACTAGATAATTCTGGAGCAGAGCATGAGCAAAGCCGGCTGCCCCCCCGTCATCGGCGTCATCGGCGG
>CAXBEC010000569.1:0-2645 GCA_963974145.1 uncultured Alphaproteobacteria bacterium
GGTCGATTCCCGGTCCGGGTCCATCGGCGCGTTGCCGGCGGGCAGGATGAAATTCGCGGTGCGCTGGAAGACATGCAGGTGCCTTGCCTGTTTGGCGATGATCGGAATCATCTGCACGCCGGACGACCCGGTGCCGATGACCGCAACCCGCTTGCCGGTGAAGTCCACGCCTTCGGCCGGCCACAAGCCGCTGTGATACCAGTTCCCCTCGAAGCGCTCGACGCCCTTGAAGTCCGGCACGCGCGGCGTCGAAAGGTTGCCGCTGGCCATGATGCAGTAGCGCGCGGTGACCCGGTCGCCCTGATCGGTTTCCACGGTCCATATATTGGCATCGTCGTCGAAAGCGGCGGTCGTCACCCGCGTGTTCAACTGGATATCACGGCGCAGGTCGAAGCGGTCGGCGACATGGTTGATGTATTCCAGGATTTCCGGCTGGTTGCCGTAGCGTTCCGGCCAGTGCCATTCCTGCTGCAGTTCCTCGGAAAACGCATAGGAATATTCCAGGCTTTCCACATCGCAGCGGGCACCCGGATATTTGTTCCAGAACCAGGTGCCGCCGACGCCGCTGCCCGCCTCGAACGCACGGGCGGTCATTCCCAGCCCGCGCAGCCGGTGCAGCGTATACAGCCCCGCCAGGCCCGCGCCGACGATAACGACATCGTAATCCGTGTCGCGGGTACCCCCGGCGGGAAGCGGTTCGTTATGGGTATCGGGCATCGGTTTCCCTCATTCTCGATGGCAACGGTCATCCGGATTTCGCATTACGGCAGCACGTCACGGCGGTTTCGTCAATCCGGCGCCGGAGCGCGGGGTTTATGCACCCTGTGGCTGGCGCGCCGCCAATGCGCTATCATCAGGCCGGGAACAGGGGCAGGACGTTAGCAACGCCGCGCACGCGGAAGAACGGAGACCACGGATGATTCGCGACACCCTGAAAATACTGATTGCCGGCCTTGCGCTGATCGCGCTCGCCCTGCCCGCGGCGACACCGGCATTTGCCGACAAGGACAAGAAGAACCATACCCCGCCCGGCCATTCCAAGCAGCGGGGTGACGACCGCGGCAAGGGTCGCGATCACGGCCGTGACAAGGCACATGGCGGGCCGCCGGCCTGGGCGCCGGCCTGGGGTTATCGCGGCAAGGAAAAGCTGAAATACAAACGCGGCAACCGGTTCTACGAGGTTGAACCAGCGTCGCTGATCCAGGTCGGGAGCAACGGATTCGGCACCTGCAACCGCGACGTGATCGGCGCCCTTCTGGGCGGTGCCGCCGGTGCCGCCGCCGGATCACAGTTCGGCAAGGGCGACGGCAAAATCTTCACGACCGTCGGCGGCGCGATCATCGGCGCCCTGATTGGCGGCAATCTTGGACAGGCGATGGACCAGACGGATCAGAACTGTGTCGGGCAGGTTCTCGAGCGCGCGCCCAATGACAGTACCGTCACCTGGCGCGATCCGGACCGGCAGGCCCAATACCAGGTTACCCCCACGCAAACATACCAGTCACCGTCAGGTAACTATTGCCGGGAATACCAGACCCAGATTGTCATTGGTGGCAGGGTCGAGGACGCCTTCGGCACGGCGTGCCGCGAGCCGGATGGCAGCTGGAAAAAGAGCTGAACGCATAACAACAGGGGAATGGAGCAAGACCATGCGAACCGTCGGTGCCTGTTTTCTGGTTCTGCTGTTCGTCTGTTTTGCGCTTCCCCTGCCGGCGGCGACCCTGGAAACGGGCCGCTACCACGCGCTGGTCATCGGCAATAACGACTATCTGAAACTGCCGAAGCTGCAGACCGCGGTCGCGGATGCGGAAGCCGTCTCGGATCTGCTGACGAAGCGCTACGGATTTGCTGTCCGCATGCTGCGCAATGCGACGCGTACCGACATTTTGCGTGCCCTGAACCAGTACCGCGCCGACCTGACCGAAGAAGACAACCTGCTGATCTACTACGCCGGGCACGGCTCGCTGGACCGGCAGACGAATACGGGGTTCTGGCAACCGGTCGACGCCGATACTGATGACGACCTGAACTGGATATCCAATAGCGACCTGACCCGGCGGCTGAACGCCATGACCGCGAGCCATGTGATGGTCGTCGCCGACAGTTGCTATTCCGGAACACTGGTGCGCGACGCCAACACCCAGTTGCCGACCGGGCAGGAACGCGATGCCTGGCTGCGCCGCATGGCGGAAAAACGGTCGCGCACCGCCATCGTTTCCGGCGGGCTGGAGCCCGTGGCGGATTCGGGGCGAGACGGCCATTCGGTCTTCGCCAATGCCTTTCTGACGGCACTGGAAGAAAACAGCGATATCATGGAGGGCACCGCGCTGTTCCGGCAGATCAGCCGGCCGGTCGTCGTCAATGCCAACCAGACACCGCAATATTCCGATATCAGGCAGGCCGGGCATGAAGGCGGTGAATTCCTGTTCGTTCCGATTGTGTTGCGCGCCGCGCCCGAAGCCGCACCGGCAGTTGAAAAGCCCGGCGCACCCGCATCCGCCGCGCCGAATATGGAACTGGCCTTCTGGCAGGCGATCCAGGGCAGCGAAAAAGCCGATGACTACGAAGCCTATCTGCAGCAGTTCCCGAACGGCACCTTTGCGCCCCTGGCGCGGACCCGGCTGGCGTCACTGCGGCAAAGCCGC
>CAXBEC010000570.1:0-2634 GCA_963974145.1 uncultured Alphaproteobacteria bacterium
CATGGTCGGCATGGAGATCAGCCCCATGGTGATGACCGTTGCGCCGACAATGCCGGTGGACGCCGCCATCAGCGCGCCAACGATGAACACCGAAACGCCCAGCCCACCCCGCATGGTGCCGAACATCTGGCCCATCGTGTCGAGCAGTTCCTCGGCCACCTTGGACCGCTCCAGGGTCACACCCATGAAGACGAACAGCGGCACGGCCAACAGCACCTCGTTCCAGATTGCGGTGCCGAAGATCCGCATCGGCACGGCGGACAGGAAGGAGAAATCGAAGATGCCGAAGGCCCAGGCGACACCCGCGGTGCCGAGCCCGACCCCGGCGAGGGTGAAGGCGACCGGGAAGCCGGCCAGCAGCGCCAGGCAGGCGATGCCGAACATCAGCAGGCTGAGGGTTTCCGGCGACATGGCTATGCGTCCTGACTGTCGGTGTCGCCGGTATCACCCGATGCGAGGGTGACAAGGCTGGACAGGGCGATAGACAAGCCCTGGATGATGATGAGCACGGCGAAGACGAGGATGGTCGTTTTCAGCAGGTAGACGCCGTGGATGCCGCTGGATTCCTTGGACCCTTCCAGCGCCTGCCAGGAGGCGGCGACATAGGGCCAGGAGGAAATGAAGATCAGCACGGCGACGGGAATGAGCAGCAGCAGCACGCCGAACAGGTTGACCAGCGCCTTGTTCCGCTTTGTCGCTTCCCGATAGAAGATATCGACCCGGACATGCCCGTCATACAGCAGCGTGTAACCGCCGCCGACGAGGAAGACGAGCGCATGCAGGTAGATGATCGATTCCTGCAGGAAGATCGACCCAATCCCGAAGACATAGCGCATGATGACGACGATGAACTGGATCAGTACCATCAGCAGCGTGCCCCACGCCATGACGCGGCCGACATGTTCGTTGATGGAATCCAGGCGTTTTGCGAACTGTTGCAAATCCGGTCTTTCAGACTGATTTGAAATTGGTGGGGACCGGCACGCAGCCGGCCCCCGTTATCAGTTTACTGACCGTATTTGAACGGCAACAGCCGGGCTTCCCAATAGGCCTGGTCGGACAGCTTCGACCAGCCGATGGATTCTTTTCGGCTTGCGAGGAAACTCTTGTAGACCTTTGCCGTAAGCGGGTCGGAATTGCCCACCCGGTTCATGACGCGGCCCGAGGCCTCGCCGATCGCGTTCAGCACGTCCGGTGAGAATTTGCGGAGCTGCACATTGTGTTTGCCGGTCAGCGTCGCAAGCGAGCTGCTGTTCTGGGCGTTGAATTCCGCGTTCTGGTAAACGTTCTCCATTGCCGCGGCCGCTTCGACGATGCGCTGTTGATGTTTCGGCAGGCTTTCATAGAAATCCTTGTTGACGCCAAGGTCGTTCGCCGTGCCGGGTTCGTGGAAACCGGGATAGTAATAGTACTTGGCAAATTTGTAGAAGCCGAAGGCCTGATCGTTCCACGGCCCGACCCATTCGGTCGCGTCGATGGCGCCGGATTGCAGCGCCGGGGCGATTTCGCCGCCCGGCAGGTTGACCGCCGCCGCGCCGATTTCGCGCAGGACCTCGCCGCCCAGACCCGGCATGCGGATCTTCAACCCCTTGTAATCCTCGGTCGAGTTGATTTCCTTGTTGAACCAGCCGCCCATCTGCACGCCGGTATTGCCCGCCAGGAACGGCTTGATGTTGAACTGCGCGCCCAGTTCATCCCACAGTTCCTGCCCGCCGCCGTGATAGATCCAGGCGTTGATTTCGGTGAAGGTCATGCCGAAGGGGACGGCGCAAAAGAACGCCCAGGCCGGTGACTTGCCGATCCAGTAGTAATCGGCCGAATGGTACATGTCGGCGGTACCCTGCGACACGGCGTCAAACGCTTCAAAGGCCGCGACCAGTTCGCCGGCCGCGTAGACCTTTACATTCAACTGCCCGTCGGACATTTCGGTGATGCGCTGGGCGATGCGTTCCGCGGCGGTGCCGAGGCCCGGAAAATTTTTCGGCCAGCTGGTGACCATCTTAAGGTCCCGCTTGCCCTGCGCGATTGCCGGGGCCGCCAGTGTCGATGCCGCTGCGACGAGGCTGCCGGCGGCAGCGGTTTTGGTGATAAATGACCGACGTTTCATGATGTCTCGCTCCCTCTGTTTTCGATGCTTCCCTGTTCTGCCGGCATTATTACACACCGTAACGGCTGCCGACCGTATAGCTTGTGTTGTTGACCGTATTAAAGCCCATGAATGGTGCGAATAGAACCGAAAACACCAGCCGTATCACGATTTATGGGTGAAATGGGAATCCGGAACTGTCGGCAAGGGTTTGGGCAGCGTGTGGGAAGGCAGTCTGTCCACGATAAAACCGGGCATTGCTGTTGTCTCATCGGTGGCAGAATACTATTGCATATCTGCATGATGTGACGGCGGTGCCGGATCAGAAACGAAGGAATGTGCTTGGCATGGACAATACAGATTCAATCATTATCGATACGGCAACACGGATTTTTCAGGATCTCGGCGCGCCGCAGATGATCGTCAATGCAGGTGACGACAACTGGAAACAGGCGTTGTGGGATACGCTGGAGGAAGCGGGCCTGACCCAGACCTGGACGCCGGACGATCTTGGCGGCGCGGGCGCGGAAATCACTGACGGTTTCGAT
>CAXBEC010000571.1:0-2615 GCA_963974145.1 uncultured Alphaproteobacteria bacterium
CGATGGCCGGGCCAGTGATATGGTCGGCAACGTCGCGGATTGCGATATGGCTGGTCACGCGCGAGGTCCACAATTTGCCGAGGACGTTCAACTCGCCAACCGCACCGGTGAAGTTCAGCTTGTGCTTGAGGAACTGCATCTCGTCCTCGAATTCGAGCCCCGCCATGTGCATCGCCTGCTTGTTCAGCGGCGCGAAAACGACCCCGCCGATTTGGCCTGCGCCATGCGTCCGGCCTGCAGCAATCCGTCCAGCACCTCCTGCCCGGCGGAAGCCGTCGCCGTGCCGATACGGGTTTCATTGGCCGGCGATTCCAGCGACCGGAATTCCAGATTGTCGGGAAGCGTCACTCCCGCCACCGCCTGCCCCGCGTCAAAGACGCCGCGATCCGCGATGACGACGACATCGGCCGCCGCAAGGGTTTCCGGCCGGGACAGCAGTTTCGCCGCGATCTCCGGGCCGATGCCATTTCTGTCGCCCAGCAACAGGCCAATTTTCGGCTTCATGCTCTTTCCTCCCTTTTCAGCATTGCCGCCCCCTCCCGGTAACCGGCAATGACCCCGCGACAATAGGGCAACGCCTCGGGGCGCTCGACCAGTTTTCCGCCATCGACATTCGCGAACCCGGTGCTGCGCACCATATGCCCCAGGCAGTGCAGGGTCGGCACCCAGTAATTGGTCTTGTTATTGCCATACTGGCTGTCCGGGTAAAACTCCATCACCATCTGGCCATCCGGATATCCCTTCCCGATGCCGCCGCGATAAGGGCTGTAGTCATCGAGAATTGCCGATTCGACAAACATTGCCTGGTCGCATATCGCCGCAAGCCGGTCCAGCGCCAGCAGCGGATACCGCAAATGATAAAGCAGTCCAAAACAGAACACGACATCGAACCGCCCCAGCGCGGCTTCGGTCACATCATAGACACTCAACTCCTGTCGCGAACACTGCGTATCGTCATAGCCGAAGGCGTCGCGGCAGATATCGAAACTCGCCCAGCCGGGGCGCTGCCGTTCCTCGAGCTTGCCGAGAAAGTCGGAAAAATCGTCGATCGCGACGACTTCGCGCGCGCCTCGTTTCAGCGCCTCGAAAGTCCAGTATCCGTCCCAGGCGCCGACATCCAGCACCCGCAACCCGGTCATATCGTCCGGGATCCGGTAAACCGCGGGGTTGATCGGCGCCCATCCCGGCGTCGTAATACCGCCCGGCAGGTCGATCTTGTGGTACCAATAGTCTATCGATGCGACCTGCCCGGCCAAGTCCGCCTGCGCGTTCATCGCCGATGGGTTACCTGGATTTTGCGGAGCCATACATGAATCCTGTCCTGCCGTTCCGACACCGATACCGCCGCGCGGCGCCGGGCGTATTCTACGGCACCGGCGCGGCGGAATCCACGCGCGCCTTGCCCCGGAAACCGTATTCATGAACGCCACGAACGGATCCGACACCGCCGGATTACTGCAGGCCGCATCCGCCGCCTTCGAGGCAGGCCAGCACGACACGGCGGCGGCACGCTTCCGGGATGTCCTGACGGTCGACCCGGACAACGCAAATGCGCTCTATTTTCTGGCCGTCATCGCCTATCAGCAGGGCGACATGCCCGCCGCGCAGGAACGCGTTGCACAGGCCATCGCCCGCGCCCCCGGCCTGGCCGATTGCCACAACCTGAACGGCCTGGTCCTCATGGCGCAGGGCCGGAACGACGCGGCCTGTAGCGCCTTCCGGAACGCCATCGTGCTGGAACCGGGTTTCGCGGAAGCCGAAAACAATCTCGGTGCGGCGCTGGAAGCCCTGGGACAGGCGGACGCCGCCGGAGATGCCTACCGGCGGGCGACCGAGAGCAATCCCGGCTATGCCCAGGCCTTCTGCAATCTCGGCCGGATACGGCTGGCCACCGGGCAACCGGCGGAAGCCGAAGCGGCGTTCCGGCAGGCGGTGGACCTGCAACCGGAGCTGTCGGATGCGCAGTTCAACCTGGCCGTCGCACAGCACCGCAGAGGATCCCTTGCCGCGGCGGAAACGACCATCGAACAGGCGCTTGCAGGGCAGCCGGACAACGCCGAGATGCATCGGTATCTGGGGGCATTGCGGCGTATCCGGGGCAACCTGGCCGGCGCCGAGGCAGCCTTGCTGCAGGCAATTTCCCTGAACCCCGCCCTCGGCGAAGCCTATGACAATCTCGCCGGCGTGCTGCTCGACCAGGGGCGAAACGAGGCGGCGGAGTCCCGGTTTGCGCAGGCGCTGGCGTGCAACCCCGGTGACAACCGGGCGCATTCGAATCTGCTGATGTGCCGCAACTATCGGGACGGCGATGCGGATGCGTTGTTTCAGGCGCATCGTGACTGGGCGGAACAACACGTGGCGGCCATCGCCGCCCTGCCCGCCGCCGCGCCCCGGCCGGCGCATCGCCGATTGCGGATCGGATATGTTTCCGGTGATTTCCGGCAGCACTCGGTTGCCTATTTTTTCGAACCGCTGCTCACCGGCCGCAACCGGCATCGGTTCGAGGTATTCTGCTACGCCAGCCTGCAAAACCCGGACGAGACGACGGCGCGGCTGCAGACCGGCAGCGACCACTGGCGCTGGGTCGCGGCAATCGACGACGCGCAGCTCGCCGC
>CAXBEC010000572.1:0-2611 GCA_963974145.1 uncultured Alphaproteobacteria bacterium
GATTGGCGAGGCGCAGCGTCAACGTGCGATCGCAGTGCCGGTGGGCGGCGGCGAAGCCGGCGATTTCACTGTCGGCGGCGGTCAGGATGACGATATCGCCCGGCGTTTGTTCCAGATCGATGGCGGGAGAGCCATCTTCGATCGTGCCGGGTTGGGTGGCGAGCAGATGCATGGCGGATCAGCCCAGCACCGTCTCCCAAATCGCCTTCTTGTCGAGTCCGGCGAAACCGATGACGACGATATGGCTGCGGCGATCTTCGTCATTGCGCCATTCCCGGTCGAAATAACGGTCGAGGCGCGGGCCGACCATCTGCACGACCTCGCGCCGGGCGATACCGGGACGGTCGAGGAAACCCTTTATCCGCAGAATGTGATGCTGGGCCACGGCTTGCCGCAGCCGTTCCTCCAGCGCATCCGCATCCTCAATGGGTCCCGGCGTGATGATGAAGCTTTCGAAGTCGTCATGATCGTGATCGGATTCGTCGTCATGATGGGAATGCCGGGTGTCCAGATCGTCTTCCGCCCCCGCGCCCAGCCCCAGCAGGACCGTGGGGTCGATCTGCGCATTGGCGGCGCTCAGCACCTGCGCGCCGGGGCGGATGCGTGCGGCCATCTGGTGTCGCAGCACGGTGGCGGCGGCTTTCGGGATCAGGTCGGTCTTGTTCATCACCACCATGTCGGCGCAGGCGAGCTGGTCCTGGAAGACTTCTTCCAGCGGATCGTCATGGTCCAGCGCCGGGTCGGCCATGCGCGCTGCCAGCAATGCCGCCGGGTCCGCCGTAAAGACCCCCTCGGCCATGGCGGCGGAATCGACGACGGCGATGACGCCGTCCACAGTCACGCGGCTGCGGACTTCGGGCCAGTTGAATGCCTTGACCAGCGGCTTGGGCAGCGCCAGGCCGGAGGTTTCGATAATGATGTGGTCCGGCAGGGTGTCCCGGCTCAGCAGCTTTTCCATGGCGGGCAGGAAGTCATCGGCGACCGTGCAGCAGATGCAGCCATTGGCCAGTTCGACAATATCGTCTTCGCCGCAATCCTCGATTCCACAGCCCAGCAGCACGTCGCGGTCGATGCCCAGATCGCCGAATTCATTGATAAGAAAGGCCAGCCGCTTGCCCTTGTTCTGTTCGATCATGTGACGGATCAGGCTCGTCTTCCCGGCGCCGAGGAAGCCGGTGATGACGGTGGCGGGGATCTTTTCGGCCATGGTTTCTAGTTATCCTTTAGCGTGAGAGGCAGTCCGGCGGCCAAGAACTGGACACGGTCGGCGGCGGCGGCGACCGCCTGGTTCAGGGTCCCGGCAAGGTCGCGGAAGGCGCGGGCCAGCGGGTTCATCGGCACGATTCCAAGCCCGACCTCGTTGGCGACAAAAACAACCGGACCCGACAGTCCGGCCAGAGTGTCGACGAGATGTCGGGTTTCCCTGTCCGCGTCCCGGTCAGCCAGCATCACATTGGTGATCCACAGGGTCAGGCAGTCGACCAGCACCGGACGGTCCGGTGCGGAATGCTTGGCGATGGCGAAGGCCAGCGCGAGCGGTTCCTCCACGGTCTGCCAGCGGTCGCCGCGGCGTTCCTGGTGCCGTTTGATCCGGTCGATCATTTCCGCGTCGCCCGCATGGGCGGTGGCGATATAGGTCGCACCCGTCCAGCGGTCACCGAAGCCGGCTTCGATCAGTGTTTCGGCATAGCGGCTTTTGCCCGAGGCCGCGCCGCCCAGAACAAGCGTAACCGGACGCAACACAGAGTCTTCATTCGTAACGATGGCATATTCCTCCGCCCGAGGGGGCCCGTTTTCAGTCGCGCCGGAGAGGTCTCCTGGCTGGGGCGGGGTGCATCCGGAACGCCTTCCCGGCATATTGCCGCCAGTGGCTTTTCGTTCCGGATCCGCCGGTCACAGTTGCGGGGGCAGCGTCGGCTTTGCACCGAACTTCCCTGTTCCAACGCGTCGGCGGGACGGTACCGCGCGGCGCCTGTCAGGGCAAGCGTTACGGGGTTTCACGCGCGGTTCGCGCAGCCTTTCTGGCCAGACGTTTGCGCAGCCGGCGGGTGCGGACGCGTTGCAAAAACTTCAGGCTCCAGCGGTAGCCGACAAAACCGGCGATGAGCGCCCAGGGGATCGAGCCCAGGAACATCGGGATACCCCAGATTTCGAACAGGTCAACCGTATATACCCACAGAGATTCGACAAGCCCGGCATCAGCGGACAGGGTTTCCTGCAGGCTGGCCATGAATGCCTCATAGCCCGAAGAGGAACTGCCTTCGCCGAGCATCAGCTGCCCGGTTATCAGAAAAAGGTAATAGATTGGCCCCAGGGTGAAGACATTCGTGACCCAGGTCCAGGCCATGGCAATGACGACGTTGAAATCCCAGGCCGGCCAGGCCAGGCGCAGGATAAACCATATGGCAAGGCAGATCGGCATCTGCACGCCGACTGTCGGCGTCATGGCGACCAGAAGCCCGACCAACACGCCGCGTGCGGTGTATTCCGGGGGATGTTTGGCGCGCAGCAACGGCACCATCAGGCGATAGCGCAGCAGCCGCTGCATCCCACCTTTCAAACGTCGGGGTTCGAGTGTCGACACCCGTAATGTCTCCCTGCGGACCTGTTC
>CAXBEC010000573.1:0-2610 GCA_963974145.1 uncultured Alphaproteobacteria bacterium
CATTCAGCGGTCTGGTGGTTTTCCCGAACGCCGCGGCGAGGGTATCGCGCAGGCTGTCTGCGTCATGCGTTGCACAGGCGAGCGACCCCAGCCCCCCGGCGCTGCTGACCGCGAGTGCCATTTCAAGACTACTGGAACCGGCCATTGGCGCCTGGATAATCGGGTGGTCGATTCCGACGAGGTCCTCGAAACGGTTGTCAGGCCACATGATACTCTCCGGTCTTTATGGATGAGGGGGCACGTCGTTCGGCGCTTTCATTTATTGCCTCCGGTATTGCCTCCGGCGAAACCCCGGGCGCCATGAAGCTGATGCGCCGGGGATCAAGGCCGATATCCCGCAATTGCCGTTCGCTCATGGCGCGGAGTCCGGCTTCGGCCTGCCGCTGCCGCCGACATTCGTTGACGCGCCGCAGGCTGGTCAACAGGTTATTCCAGAACGGGGTTCTGGATGCTGACATGGCCGGCCCGGTCGCGAATTTCCGGCCCGATGCCGTCAGGCTTCCTGAATATGCCATGATCGTTACCGCCGGCCCTTGGGCGTGCAGCGCTTCATCCGCAGGTTGATCAGCGCGTCGCCGTTGACGATGGTGAAGTATTCATACTCGGGGTCGTCGTGATCCTCGCCCGTGCCGGCCGGGAATTGCGCGGCGGTCGGGCTGGCGAAACTGAACGCGGTGGCTGGAATGGTGTCGGTGGGGCGGGCCGGTGCAGCCGGCTGGGCCTTTCGGAATAACCGAATCAGCCGACGAATGACGCTCGCACCATATGTGCCGCTCAACGGGGCCGGAAATGACGCCGGGTTGATTGTCGCCGCGCCATCGTGATTTGTTATGTTGTTCATGGTGTACCGTTCCTTTCTGCATTTTCGCTGGTTCGAAGAATGCCCAAGAATTATCGGTCTACCGTTTTGATTGATACTTCATGGCGTGTAGCAATCAGGTATAGATAATGGAGTAATGCACTACACTTTATGGAGTTAACCAGGCGGGGAATGATATGGAGTACGGCCAGTTCTGCCCAATCGCGAAATCATCGGAAGTCCTCGGCGAAAAATGGACGATCCTGATTATCCGGGAACTGCTCATGGGCTGTACCCGGTTCAACGAGCTTCAGCGCGGCCTCGGCCTCATTTCGCCGACCCTTCTGACCAAGCGTCTGGTCATGCTGGAAGAACGGGGGCTGGTGTATCGTCGGCGCATATCGGGTCAGCGCGGCTTCGAATACCATCCGACCGAATCCTGCAAGGAATTGTTGCCGATCCTGCTTTCGCTCGGTGAATGGGGTATGCGCTGGGCGCGCAACAACCTGTCGGAATCCGATTACGACGTCAGTCTGCTGATGCTGTACCTGCAGCGCAGCATCGTGCCGGAAAAACTGCCCGGCCGGGAAACGGTGATCCGGTTCCAGTTTTCCGACCTGACCGATGTTCCGAACTGGTGGATCGTTGTTTCTGATGGTCTGGTTGATGTCTGTACCAGCGACCCCGGTCAGGACGTGGATATATACTTCAACACCACGGTACGGACGATGACCGAACTCTGGATGGGGCAGATCAGCTACCGGAATGCGATTAATGCCGAAGATCTGGTGGTCAGTGGCCCCCGGGCCCTGACCCGCAATATCCCGGACTGGATGAAGAACAGCATCTTCGCCGACATGCCGCCCGCACGCGAAATCATCGGCGATCCGGCAGCTGTCCAGGCCGCTCCGTAGCCCGACCGGTTATTGATTTTCGCCATGTCTCATGGCTAGTCTTCCGCCTGTCGCCCGGTGCGGTATTGGTTGGCCGCCCGGACCGGCAGGAACAGAGGAGTGTCATGAAGATCACGTCACTGGATGCCCCGCTGGGCGCAGAAGTATCGGGTGTCGACCTGTCGCAGGCGCTGGATACAGCGACCGTGTCGGGGTTACGCAGCGCCTGGCGCGACAATATCATTCTCGTCTTCCATGGCCAGGACCTGACGGACCCGCAACTGCTGGCCTTTGCACGAAATTTCGGTGAACTGGAATTCCCGCCCAGCCGGTTGCTGAACTATTCGCAGGGCTCCGGGCAGAAAGACGATATCCCGCCCGAGGTAAATGTCATTTCCAATGTCGTGGAGAACGGCAGGAAAATCGGACAGTTGGGCGCGGGCGAGGCGCGCTGGCATACGGACAGTTCCTTCGTCGAACGGCCGCCTTCGGCCAGCATCCTGCATGCGCTGGAATTGCCGCCATCCGGGGGCAATACGTCATTCATGAACATGTATGCGGCGCTTGAATCATTGCCACCATCCCTGCGGCGCAGGATTGAGGGGCGGTCCTGCAAGCATGACTGCTCGCATACCAGCGATGGCGTGCTGCGACGCGATTTCGCGCCGTCGCGGGATGCCTCGGAATGCCCCGGTCCGGCGCATCCGCTGATCCGCACCCATCCGGAAACCGGACGGCAATGCCTGTATCTCGGCCGCCGCCTCAATGCCTATATCGAGGGGTTGCCCGCCGCCGAAAGCGAGGCGTTGCTGGACGAATTATGGGATGCGGTGCTGGCGCAGGATATCGTCTACGAGCATGTCTGGACCGTCGGCGACGTCATCATGTGGGACAATCGCTGCACGATGCACCGGCGGG
>CAXBEC010000574.1:0-2610 GCA_963974145.1 uncultured Alphaproteobacteria bacterium
ATCGTGTTGGCGGCGCTGAATCCCGGAATGGCGCCGACGATCAACCCGAGGAAGATCGACGGCAGGATGACCCACCAGAAGGTGAAGGTGCGGGCGAATTGTTCGATGAAGATGCCGGCGGAAAATTCCATCTCAGAGCACCGTCGCCATCAGCCATTCGAACGGCCCCGCGGGGAAGCGCGTTTCGAAGGCATAGATGAACAGCAGCCAGGCGCTGACGGACAGTATTGCCGACAGCAGGACGATGAAGCCTTTTCGCCTGCCGCGATTCAGCAATGTCATCGCCAGCGACAGGAACAGGAAGGTGGTCAGGGTGAAGCCCAGCCACTGGACCACAAAAATAAAGGCGATCGTCAGTGCCAGAAGGGCCAGGCGGGTCGGAATATAGGAAACCGGTTCGATCAGCCGCCCGATGCCCAGCGTCGCCTCGCCGCGCCGGATGGTGAGGAACGTCCGGATGAACAGCAACAGGCACAGGAACAGCAGGATGGAGCCGACGAACAGCGCGCTGACCTGCGCCGAAAACGGGACTTCGGTAATCGTGCTGAAATAGTAAATCGTGAAGACAACCGCGGCGACAGGGAGAAGCAATTCGCCGCCGATAGGTTTCGCCTTGGGGCGCGGGTCGGGACTGTCGGTCATGAACATCTGCGCCGGTATGGCGCACTCCACTTGAAAACGGTCAGACGTGGAAAACGGCGGCAAGCACCGGCGGCATCACGTATGCCGCCGGCTTTCCCTGCAGAGCGTTCTGGTGCTTAACTCTTGCCGGTCAGCAGCGATTTGTACTCGGTGCCGATCCGCGTGATGTTCTCGACATATTCGGCGCAGGCCGCGCGATCGCCATAGCCGATCAGCTCCCACGGTGCCTTGGTCTTGACCACGGCTTCCTTGTAGTCGGGATCGGGGAACACTTTCTCCAGCGACGACACCAGCGCCTCATACCGGTCGGGATACTTGTCGACGGCTTCCTTCTTGATGCCGAAGGCACGGGCACCGGCGACCAGCGGCGGCAGGTCCATGCCGAAATGGTCGTTGACGATGGTGGCGTTCGGCATTTTGTCGGCCATATTGTTTTTCGGCATGAACAGCGCGACGACGTTCAGGTTCTTCTGCGCGATGACGCTGGAGGCCGGCAGGCAGCCGAAGTCGACCTCGCCCGTGGTGACGCCCGCACGAGTGTTGCGTCCGCCGGACAGCGGCACCAGGTTGAAGCTGGCACCTGTATGCTTGCCGAGCGCCAGCGCGCCGAGCGATGCCGGATGCGCCAGCCGGCTGGTGGCGCAGGAAAGGGTGCGTTTCTTGCCTTCGGCGACGATGTCGTCGACATTCTTCAATTTGCTCTTGTCGCTGACGAACAGCACTGCAGGATCGGCATCGACCTGTGCAAAGTAGAAGTATGAATCCAGCGGGAAGGTCGGTTCCTTGACGACCCAGTTCAGGACTTCCGGCCCCATATTGCCAAAGATCAGGTCATGGCCATCAGCCGCGGCCTTGCCCATATAGGTTTCATAGCCGACCCGGCCCGCCGCGCCCGGATAGAAGGACGGTTCGAAATTCGTGTTCAGGTATTTCTTCCACACGCCGGTAAAGGCGCGCAGGTTACGATCTGCACCACCGCCTTCGCGGGTCGGTACGTAGACCTTGATATTGCGTTCCGGAAAACCGGCACCGAATGCCGAGTGGAACGGCAATGTGGACAGGGCGCCAAATCCGGCCGCCGCGCCGGCGCCCTTCAGAAGTCCGCGCCGCGAAAAGCCTGTATCGGATTTACTCATGTCATTTCCTCCCGTTATTGAAGCGATCGCCGTGTTTTACGGTCATTCTTCCCGGCGCCCCGAATGCGGCGGGCTTTTCTTATTGCAGCAATTCTTGATGATTGCGCCAGACGGGTCAAGCACCCCCTCGGGTCGCGAAAATAAAAGAAAATCGGGACCTTACAATTGAGTGGTGACGCCTCTAAGGGGTGGTTGGCCCCATTGCGTACGGCTGATACGATTGCCGAGCCGACCGTTTGATCACAAAGGAAAGACAGCGCCGATGCCGGTTATCCGATTGGACCCCGATGCCGACATGTACTATCGGAACGATGATTTTACCGATCCCTGGCAGACGTCGGAAACGGTCCTGATGCTGCATGGCAACGCGGAAAACGGCGCGGTCTGGTTCGGCTGGGTGCCCCATCTGGCGCGTCGCTTCCGGGTCATCCGGCCCGATATGCGCGGGTTCGGCCAGTCGACACCGATGCCGGACCGCGCGGAGGCGGCGGCGAATGTGCCGGGCTGGGTCGCCGAATTCGAAAAGCCGGGCGGGGTGGCGTCCTGGGCGGAGCGGACGATGCGCAGCCGCCTCGGCAGTGATTTTCCCGATGATGGCGTGACCTGGTGGACAGGGCTGATGGGGCGGACGGCGGCTTCCACGCAACTCGGCTTCATGCAGAACATTCCCATGTCCGATATTTCCGCCGATATGCCGAAGATCACCTGCCCGACCCTGGTGATGACGACCGAAGGCAGCGCGCTGGGCAGTGTCGAGGCGACGCGGAAATGGCAGCAGACCATTGCGCGCTCCCGGCTGCTTGTCCTGCCGGGCGATTCCTACCATGTCGCC
>CAXBEC010000575.1:0-2604 GCA_963974145.1 uncultured Alphaproteobacteria bacterium
ATCGACGCGCCGGTCGTGGTCAATGTCGCCGGGCCGCATTCCGCCAAGGTCAATGCGCTGGCCGGGGTGCAGGACGGCATGAAGATCAGGACCCGCGCCCTGCGCCAGGAAGTGGCGCATGTGCCGTCGCCGCCCGGCTTCGATTTCGAGCATGACGGCTGCATCCTGACCGACAGCGATACCGGCACCTATGCCCGCCCCGAATCCGGCAACCATCTGCTGGTCGGCAGCGAGAACCCGGCCTGTGATCCGCTGGACTGGGTCGACCCGGACAATTTCGACCGCAATTTCAGCGACCAGTATACGGTGCAGCTGTATCGCGCGGCGCAGCGCATGCCGACCCTGCCGGTGACCAGCCCGACGCAGGGGACGGTCGAGCTGTATGACGTCTCCGACGACTGGATCCCGATCTATGACCGCACCGACCTGGACGGTTTCTATGTCGCCATCGGCACCAGCGGCAACCAGTTCAAGAACGCGCCGACCGCCGGCCGGTTGATGGCGCACCTGATCACCGAATGCGAAAACGGGCATGACCACGACGCCGACCCGTTGCCGTTCCGCCTGCCCAATATCGGCCGCGACATCAACCTCGGTCATTACTCGCGCCGGCGCGAGATCAACCGCGACAGCAGCTTCTCGGTGCTGGGCTAGCGCGCCATGCGGGACATCCATATGCCCGTGTGGCTGGGCAATGCCAGCCTGTCGCGCGCGGTTGTCTTCTCGGCCCTGTTCTTCGTCGAGGCCTTCGCGCGGACCGTGCTGCTGGCGGTGATCCCGCTGCAGGCCCTGCGCCTGCTGGGCGGCGCGCAGGAGGTCAGCATCGTCTATTTCGTGGCCGGGCTGATCGGCGTCATGGGCAGCCTGATGATCCCCTGGGTGGTGCGGCGGGTCCGGCGGCGCACGGTGCTGTCCTTCGGCATCCTGTCGATGATCGCCGCGGCCTTCCTGTTCGCGCTGCAGACGCCCCCGGCGCTGATCGCCGGTCTCGCCTTCCAGGCCTTTGCCACGACAAGCCTGGCCATCACCCTGAACCTCTATGTCATGGACCATATCGCCCGGCGCGAAATGAACCGGTTCGAACCGCTCCGCATGTTCCTGTCGGCCAGCGCCTGGGCGGTCGGACCCTGGCTTGGCGTCTGGCTTTCGGTCCATGCCAGCCTCCATGCGGCGTTCATCGTTTCGGCCGCCGCCTCGCTGGTGATGCTCGCCTTCTTCTGGTACCTGCGCATCACCGACAACCCGGCCGTCGCCTCGAAGCGGCCGCTGCGCTCGCCGAACCCGCTGCGCTACCTGCCGCGCTTCTTCGCCCAGCCGCGGCTGAGCCTGTCCTGGTTCCTCGCCTTCGGCCGCTCCGGCTGGTGGCAGCTCTTCTTCGTCTATGCGCCGATCTATGCGGTCACCAACGGCTTTGACGAAGTGACCGGTGGCGCGATCGTTTCCATCGGCAGCACCTCGCTCTACCTGGTGCCGCTCTGGGGCTGGTTCGGGCGGCGCTTCGGGCTGCGCCTGCTGCTGATCCTAGGCTATGCCAGCGCCGGGATCCTGACCATGGCCATCGCCGCGACCAGCGGGCTGCCCTGGGTCGGCGCCGCCCTGATCGTCGGCGCGGCGCTGGGCGCCAGCCTGGTCGATGGCGCCGGCAACGTGCCCTTCCTGCGCGCGGTCCGGCCGTTCGAGCGGGCCGAGATGACCACCGTCTTCATGACCTATCGCAACGCCTCGCAGTTCGGCCCGCCGGGGGTCTACAGCTTCCTGCTGCAGACCTTCGAACTGCCGGCGGTCTTCCTGGCGGGCGGGTTCATGACCCTGTCGATGGCCGCCCTGTCCGGCTATATCCACCGCCGCATGTAGCGCCGTTTCAGCCCCCTATCGCAGGGCGTCCAGAACGTCCTGCGGCGCGGGGCGCACGGTGTAGTCGGCATCCGCGAAGCGGTGCGTGATGATGCCGTCCGGGTCGATCACGAAGATCGCCGGCCGGGCCAGCCCGTACCAGGCGGCGCTTTCCGGCACCGACCCGTCAATCACGTCGAACCCCCGGATCAGCGCCGATTCCGCGTCCGACAGCAGGGTGTAGCCGATATCGCGCGCCCTGGCGAAGCGGGCGATCACACCCGGCGCGTCATAGCTGACCAGCGCGACAGTGTAGCCAAGGTCAGAGAATTTTTCGATTTCCGCGTTCCAGACGACCGCCT
The DNA here is from genome assembly GCA_963974145.1 of uncultured Alphaproteobacteria bacterium. GTDB lineage: Bacteria > Pseudomonadota > Alphaproteobacteria > UBA8366 > MarineAlpha4-Bin1. The sequence goes on from CAXBEC010000575.1 coordinate 2,196, forward strand.
GGGATTTGCAGTAGGGTCACCAGTCCAGCGAGCGGGTGAACAGCAGGATCAGCCCGCGTTTGCCGCCGAGCGAGGGGAAGTCGCGCGGGGCGCCGTTCTGGTCGACCGCCGTGAAGGGCTGCGGGATCGTCTGGCCGACCCGTAACCCCTGATCGAGCGTATCTGCCGCCTGCGACGGCGCGGCGAGGAAGGTCATCATGGCCAGCGCGGTGAGCATTATGCGTAACACGGGGAAGCCTCCTGATAGTCGCGTTCAGCGGATTCGATCATAGCGCGCCGGCGGGCCTGTGCCAGCAATCCGGGCCGGGCGCCCGGTCAACAATCTGTCATCGCCCCGTTACCGCCCTGTTGTCCCCGGCGGGGCGCCCGGCGGCCCGGGGTTCACGATGGGCGGTTTCCATGGCAGAAT
>CAXBEC010000576.1:0-2587 GCA_963974145.1 uncultured Alphaproteobacteria bacterium
TCCGATCTACCGCGAGATTTCGGAACGGTTCTACAAGGACCAGGCCTATTTCTCCGAAGTCTTCGCCCGCGCCTGGTTCAAGCTGACCCACCGGGACATGGGGCCGAAGGCGCGCTATATCGGCCCGGACGTGCCGCAGGAAGACCTGCTCTGGCAGGACCCGGTTCCCGCGGGCAACAGCGACTATGACGTTGCTGCCGTTAAGGCCAAGATTGCGGCCAGCGGATTGTCGGTCAGCGACATGGTCACGACCGCCTGGGACAGCGCCCGCACCTTCCGCGGGTCGGACATGCGGGGCGGCGCCAACGGCGCGCGCATCCGCCTGGCCCCGCAAAAGGACTGGGAAGGCAACGAGCCGGACCGTCTCGCCCGGGTGCTGTCGGTGCTCGAACCCATCGCGGCCGAAGCCGGCGCCAGCGTCGCGGATGTCATTGTGCTGGCCGGTAATATCGGTGTCGAGCAGGCCGCAAAGGCAGCCGGTTTCGACGTGACCGTTCCCTTCGCGCCGGGACGCGGCGATGCGACGGATGAGATGACCGACATCGAATCCTTCCAATCGCTGGAACCGGTCCATGACGGGTACCGCAACTGGCTCAAGAAGGACTACGCCGTCAGCGCGGAAGAACTGATGCTTGACCGCACACAGCTGTTGGGCCTGTCTGCCCGCGAAATGACGGTGCTTGTCGGCGGGATGCGCGTCATCGGCACCAACCATGGCGGCACCGGCCACGGCGTGTTCACCGACCGTACCGGCGCGTTGACGACCGACTTCTTCGTCAACCTGACCGACATGGGCTACACGTGGAACCCCGCGGGTGAAAACCAGTACGAAATCCTCGACCGCAAGACCGGTGCCGTGAAGTGGACGGCGACGCGTATCGACCTCGTCTTCGGCTCCAACTCCGTCCTTCGCGCCTATGCGGAACTCTATGCGCAGGATGACAGCAAGGAAGCCTTCGTGCGTGACTTCGTGGCGGCCTGGGACAAGGTGATGAGCGCCGACCGTTTCGACCTCGCCTGACCCGTACCGACCTGACCTCGACGGAAGGGCCCCTGGGCAATCGCTCAGGGGCCTTTTTCGTATGTCTGGACGGTGCCGGTTTATGTTAGTAGCCTAATTATTAGTGCACAAACAATGTTCGGGGATTGGCGCTGTCCTTTTCCCGGCGTAGGCTGGCGACCCTGCCAGCCCGTCTGATCCCTCCAATCGCAAGAGGCCGTCCCCGTGGAAGAAACCAAGAAGAAACCTGTTGAAGCCGTTGGCGCCTCCACGGTGCTGTTGCTGCGCGAAGGGGATCCGGGGCTGGAGGTCTTCATGGTCGTACGTCACCACCAGATCGATTTCGCCTCCGGTGCGCTGGTCTTTCCCGGTGGCAAGGTCGATCCCGGCGATGGCGATCCGGCGCTGGTGGAACGCTGCGGCGATGTCCCGGCGGATTCGCTGGGCTTCCGGGTTGCCGCGATCCGCGAAACCTTCGAGGAAGCGGGCGTGTTCCTGGCCCGGCCGCGTGGCGCGCAAGCGCTGATCGACCCCGACCGGCATGAACGGATTGCGGAGAAATACCGGGCGGCGCTGGATGTCGGCGATATCGTCATCCGCGACATTGTCGAGGCGGAAGACCTCGACCTCGCCTGCGACCTGCTGGTGCCCTTCGCGCACTGGATCACGCCGGAAGGGCGGCGCAAGCGTTTTGACACGCATTTCTTCATCGCCCGGACGCCGGACAAGCTGCTGGCGGTGCATGACGGGACGGAATCGGTGGATTCGGTGTGGATCAGCCCGCAGCAGGCGCTGGACGATGCGGTCGCCGAACGCCGCACGGTGGTGTTCCCGACGCGCATGAACCTGGGCAAGCTGGGCCGGTCGGACACGGTCGAGGCGGCGCTTGCGGCGGCGCGGGCCGAACCGGTGGTCACGGTGCTGCCGCGGGTCGAGGAGGTCGATGGCGGCCGTTTCATCCGCATCCCGGAAGCGGCCGGTTACGGCACGACCGGGGAAATGGTCACTTACGCCGGGTCCTAGAATACCATGCCCGACAGTATCGAATATCACGACATCGAAATCCCCGCCTCCGGCCAGACGGCGGAGATCGCGCCGGGGATCCACTGGCTGCGCATGCCGCTGCCCTTCCGGCTGAACCATATCAACCTGTGGCTGCTGGAAGACGGCGCCGGCTGGACCATCGTCGATACCGGGCTGTTCAGCGAGGACAGCATCGCCATCTGGGAAAGCCTGTTTGACGGGCTGCTGGCGGGGCGCCCGGTGCACCGGGTCATCGTCACCCATTTCCATCCCGACCACGCGGGCATGGCCGGCTGGCTGTGCAGGCGGCTGGGCGTCGGGCTGTGGATGACGCAGGTGGAATGGCTGCAGGCCCGCGCGCTCAGCACCGATACCGACCCCTCGGTACTGGATGACCAGGCCGCCTTCCTGCGCGCCGCCGGGTGCAGCGAAGACCTGGTGGCGGAAACCCGCAAGGGCGGGTTGCGCTACCCGAAACTGGTCAGCCCGGTGCCGCGGACCTATTACCGCATGCATGACGGCATGACCTTCGATATCGGCGGGCGCGACTGGCATGCGGTAATA
>CAXBEC010000577.1:0-2586 GCA_963974145.1 uncultured Alphaproteobacteria bacterium
CCAGCCGTTTGCCGGCCAGTTCGAACGAGGCCTGGGTCCGGGTCGAGTTTTCGAAGAACAGGTTGATGACGGTGCGCCCGCGCAGCACGTCCGATTTTTTGTCATGCTTGCGATTCTGGTCGACATAGGCGTCGGCCAGATCAAGCAGCATGGTGATTTCTTCTATGGAAAGCCCCTCGATACCGAGCATGTGCCGGTGGGGGAATCGATAAAGCGCTATTTCGGGCGCGGTTTTGGCGAGGGTCATTAAAGCGGCAATATACCGGTGCCGGCCTGAATGTCGCAAGCGGCACGAACTGAAATAGGCCTGAAATAATCCGGGCGGTCAGGCCGGGCCGGGGCGGGCGTCAGTGCGCGGCGGTCTCGTCGAAGTCGGGAAGGACGATATTGCCGTTCTTTACCTCATATTCGCGATTCTGCTCATAGGCTTCGCGTTCCGCGACATAGGGGTCCAGGGCATTGTTTCCAATGGAGTTTATGGTGTCCTGATTGTCGGCATAGGTCACGGCGCCGGTCGCCGCCTTGCCGGCCAGCGGTAACGGGTTGGCGATTCCGGTCGCGATATCACCGAAGGCGTCCCGGAAATTGCTGGGTCCGAAAATCGGCAATACCAGATGCGGACCGGTATCGACCCCGTTGGCGCCAAGCGCCTGGCCCAGATCCTCGTTGCGTGATTCGATGCCCATTCCGGTCGCAGGGTCGCCCAGTCCGCCCACGCCGACCGTGCTGTTGATCAGGAACCGCTCGGTCGCATTGCCTGCGTTCTCCGTGTCGCCCTGCAGCAGGCTGCTGATGGCGGTAACCGGTTCCGACAGATTCGAGGCGGCATTCGACACCACGCTCTGGATATCGTCCGGCGTGACGAACTGATAGACATCCACCACGGGGTCGAGGATGGCGCCGCGCAGGATGGTATTCAGTCCGGATGTGAACCGGTTCAGCGTTTCCAGCGGATCATTGCGTTCCGATGCGGCGTCTTCGTCCGCCATGGCGCCGGTCGACGCCATCATGACCGCGCAGGCCACCGCAACCATACGTATGCCAATTCTCATCGGATTTTCTCCCTTTGCAACAGATCATTGCGAATCGCGCGCAACGTCGCAATAGTGAATTTTGCTGCCCTGCCCGGGAGCGGCAGCCACGGTATCGCTGAAATTGTATAGGGAACGTTAACGATGAAACCTTTCAAGGTTCTTGGCACCAATCACACCAGTTTTACGGTTTCCGACCTGGACCGCACGGTGGCGTTCTTTGTCGAGGCGCTGGGGTTCGAAATGATCTCCCGGGCGCCGCGTGATCCCGCGATCATCCAGCGGGTGACCGGGGTGGAAGGCGCGGAGCTGGATATCGCCTATGTGCAGGGGCCGGGGCACCGGCTGGAGCTGATCCAGTATCTGGCGCCGGCTGACAGGGGCAGGGTCCGCGCGCTGCCCTGCGACACCGGTTTCGCCCATATCGCCTATGACGTGGACGATGTCGACGCTGCCATTGCGGCATCGGCACCGCATGGCGTGCTGCCGATCGGTGACCCGGTGGCGATCGACAAGGGCCCGAACAAGGGCGGCCGCGTCGTCTATATGCGCGATCCCGATGATGTAACAATCGAATTTATCGAAAGGCCGCAATAGAGGCTCAGGTCAGCGACACCGCCGCGACGCCCAGCCTGTCGATGGTAACGTCCACCCAGTCGCCGGCTTCGAGCCAGCGGGTTTCGACCATGCTGCCGGTCATCACGATATCGCCTTGTCGCAGCGAGTTTCCGCGTTCGACGAGGTTATTGGCGAGCCAGGCGAGGGCTTCCAGCGGATGGCCCAGGACCATTGCCCCGCTGCCGCGCCCGGCGTCCTTGCCGTTGACGGTCATGATGGCGCCGCACGCCGCAAGGTCGAGGGACTGCCAGTCCCGCCGTGCTTCGCCCAGCACACAGCCGGCGCCGAAGAAGTCGTCGGCGATCAGGCTGGCGGCGTCCAACTGCTTGTAATCGATATAGCGGTCATCCACGAGTTCGATGGCGGCCATGCATTCCCCGACCGCATCCGCGACGCTCTCCCGGCTGTAAGGGCCGGCGGGCAGGTCCCGGTCCAGCCGCACCGCGATTTCGCATTCGACACCGACACGCCGGAAGTTGCGGTGTTTCAGTACGGCAGGGGACGTATGGATGCTGTCGGCGAAGATGCCGCCGGCGCAGGGATGGTCGATGCCGAGATATTTCTGCATGACGGGCGTCGTGCAACCGATCTTGTACCCCGCGACCGGCCCCAGCAGCCCGTGCAGGGCGTGCTGGATCGCGTATCCGTCGGCGAGGTCGGCAGGATGGCATTGTGCGGGGAACCGGTTGAACCGCCCCGCCATCGTACGCGAGGCCGCCAGCATGCCGGCGGCCTGGTCGATATCTTCCGGTGTCACGAACCTGCCTCCCGGTCGCGTCGTATCCTGGTGAGCCGGTCCAGCGCGCCCTGCAGGATATAGGCGGCAGCCATCTTGTCGATCACCTGTGCGCGCTTGTTGCGCCGCATATCCGCCTCGTCGATCAGGAAGCGTTCGACGGCGGCGCTGGACAGGCGCTCATCCCAGAAGGCGACGGGC
>CAXBEC010000578.1:0-2585 GCA_963974145.1 uncultured Alphaproteobacteria bacterium
CGCTCGACCAGGCCCACTGGAAATTATAACCGCCCAGCCAGCCGGTCACATCGACCGCTTCACCGATGGCATACAGGCCGGGCACGTCTTTTGCCTCCATCGTGCGCGACGACAGGGCATTCGTATCGATCCCGCCCAAAGTGACTTCCGCCTTCGCATAGCCCTCGCTGCCCGACGGGGTGAGCGCCCAGCGGTTGAGCCGGTCACCCAATCCGGTCAGTGCCCGGTCAGGCATGTCGCCGACCGGTCCCGCCGGCAGATGGGTTTCCGCCAGCGCGGCGGCGAGGCGCGCGGGCAGGATTTCGGACAGGATGGTCCTGGCTTCCACCCGGGGGCGCACCCGCTTGCGGTCGCACAGATACGGTCCCGCCTCCAGGTCGGGCAGCAGGTTCAGCAGGATCTCCTGCCCGTCACGCCAGCAGGACGAAATCTGCAGGATCGCCGGCCCGGAAAGCCCGCGATGGGTGAACAGCATGGCCTCGCGGAAAGAAGTGGTTCCGCCGGCGGCGATGCAGTCGAGCGCGACGCCGCTGAGCGGACGCATGAAATCACGGTCACCATCGGCGAAGGTCAGCGGCACCAGCCCGGGACGGATATCGGATAGCGGCAGGCCAAAGCGTTGCGCCATGTCATGCGCAAGGCCCGTGGCGCCCATCTTCGGAATCGACAGCCCGCCGCTGGCCATCACGACCGAACCGGCGGTAAATCCGCCATGATCGGTTTCCACCACGAAACGATCGCTGCGGCTGATATCGGTGATCCGGTGCGAAAGCCGGAGATCGACCCCGGCGGCATCGCATTCCGCCAGCAGCATCGCCACCACTGCCCGGGCGGAACCGTCGCAAAACAGTTGGCCAAGCGTTTTTTCGTGCCAGGCGATCCCGTGTTTGTCGATCATTTCGATGAAATCGTATTGCGTATAACGGGCCAGCGCCGATTTGCAGAAATGCGGATTGCCCGACAGGAAATTTTCCGGCGCGGCGTACAGGTTGGTGAAATTGCAGCGCCCGCCGCCCGAAATCAGGATTTTCTTGCCTGCCTGGTCCGCGTGATCCAGCAGGAGGACCCGGCGCCCGCGCGCACCCGCCGTCAGCGCGCACATCAGGCCGGCCGCGCCGGCGCCGATGATGATCGCGTCGAAATGTGTGTCGCCGTCTGGCTGCATGATGTCCCGGGTCGTTTGATGTTTCGCGCATGCCATAGCGCCATTTGCCCGAAACCGCCAGCCGGCAATGGTTTCCCCGGGGTGTTGGTGCCGCCCGTATGGAGCGTTATAGTTTGCTCAAATGCGCATCATTGGGGGGGTAGGGTCATGGACCTGGGACTGAAGAACAAATCCGTTGTGGTTACCGGCGGCAACCGGGGTATCGGGCGGGCCATCGCGCTGTCCTTTGCCGGGGAAGGCGCGAATGTTTCCATCGTCGGGCGCGATACCGGAGCGCTGGCGGCGGTAAAGGGCGAAATAGAAGCGCTGGGCGTGAGGGCGAATGCCATCGCGGCCGACCTGTTCACGGCGGAAGGCTGCAGCCGGGCAGTGGATGAAACGGGCGCGGCCTTTGGCGGCGTCGATATCCTGGTGAACAATGCCTCGACGACCGTGGGCGGGACACTGGAAACCCTGACCGACGATCAGTTGATGGAACGCCTGCAGGGCAAGACCCTGGCCTATATGCGCTGCAGCCGCGCGATGCTGCCCTGGCTGCGCAAGGCGGGCGGCGGCCGCGTTATCTGTATCGGCGGCGCCGCGGCCCGGGCGGCGGGCAAGACCTCGCTGCCCAGCGGGCTCGGCAATTCCTCGATCACCGCCTTCGTGAAGCATTTCAGCAATGATGTGGCGGCGGAAAACGTGACCGTCAACGTGATCCATCCGCCCTTTACCAAGACCGACCGCTACCCGGCGCGGCTGGAAGCGCGGGCCAAACAGCTTGGTGTGAGTCTGGAAGAAGCGGAAGCGACCTTCGTCGCGGATTTCCCGATCGGCCGGATCGTCGAGCCGGGTGACATCGCGCCCATGGTGCTGTTCTTCGCCTCGCCGCATGCCTCGGCGCTGACCGGGCAGGCGATCGCAATTGATGGCGGGTCGACGCCCGGCATCTTCTACTGATCGGGGGAACGGATCATGACAACATTTCTGCTGATCCACGGCGCCTATCAGGGTGGCTGGATCTGGAAACCGGTGGCGACGCGGCTGCGGGCGGCGGGCCATCTGGTATTCGCGCCGTCGCTGGATGGCTGTGGCGAACGCGCCGACCAGCTGCGCGTCGGCATCACCGTTGAATCGCAGGCCGAGGAGCTGGCGAAATTCCTGTATTACGAAGACCTGGAGGATGTCGTGCTGGTCGGCACCTCCGCCGGCGGCATGATCATGGCCAAGGTTGCCGAACTGGCGCGGGAACGGGTTGGTCGCCTGGTGTTTGCGGACGCCCTGTCGCTGTTTGATGGCGAGAAAATCCGCGATATCGTGACCCGGCCGGCAAAGATCAATACGGATCTCGCGCTGGGGCCGGATCGCGCGGATGCGGCCAACCGGCTGCTGAAATCGCTGGATCCGGAGATCGGCGAATGGGCGGTGGAACGCTTTACCC
>CAXBEC010000579.1:0-2582 GCA_963974145.1 uncultured Alphaproteobacteria bacterium
CATGCAGCAACCCGCGCTTGCCGGTTGGCGTGCTTTCGAATGTCCGGCCGGGGCGGACCACATTGTCGATCCAGGCTTTCAGCACCGCCGGGACGGTAAAGTTATGCATCGGCGTGTCGATAACCACGATATCCGCTGCCGTCAGTTCGGCGATGAGCGTTTCGGATTCGCGAAAAACCGCTGTTTCGGCGGCGTCGCGCGCCTGTGGCGGCTTCAGGCTCGCCCGGGCGAAGGTCGCATCGGGCAGGCCCGGTGGTTGTGCGGCAAGGTCGCGTCTGACCAGTGTCAACGGGGTGGCGTGCCGCAATGCCGCCATGACGGCATTTCCGGCCCGGCGGCTGCAGGAATCGGCCTCGCGCGGGCTGGCGCTGATATGCAGCAGGCGGGTCATGCGGCCGCCAGCCCCGTCGCCGGCGGGGGCGCAAACCGCAGTCCCGCGCCGATCCGGTTCCACGCGTTGATCCCGGCGATGCCCGTGGTCAGGGCCAGGACCTCGTCGCCGTCGAACCGGGCACAGAGTTCGATATAGGCGTTTTCACGCTCCCGGGCGGCGCCGGGCAGGGACAGGCCGGTCAGGCATTCGGCCCAGCACAGCGCGGCACGTTCGCGATCCGAGAAGATACCCGCATCGCGCCAGGTCGCCACAAGGTCGAGCTTCCTTTACGCCACCCCGGCCGCGCGGGCAAGGTTCAGGTGGATCTGCAGGCAAAAGGCGCAGCCGTTGATCTGCGAGACGCGCAGCTTCACCAGTTCGGCAATTTCCCTGTCCATGCCGGGCGGGGTCTGGCCCAGGGCGCGCAGGGCGTCATGCGCCAGCGGGGCCTCGCGGGCAAAGGTTGCGTAATCGGGATAGGTGGGGGCGGCGGTCATGGCTGGCTCTTTCCGGCTGTCAGGCTATAATATCAGTACACGAACATAATATCAGGGTACTGATATGAAGGACAAGCCTGCTTCGAAACAGACACTGCCCGCTGCCGGGGAGGGGAAACGCGGCACGGACGGGTATCTGGGTTATCTGCTGAACCAGGCGGCGCATGCGCACCGGCGGCGAAGCGATCGTGCGCTTGCCGATCTCGGCGTGACGCAGCCGCAATTCCTGGTGATGACGATGCTCGCCGCCTATCCCGGCCATTCCAACGCGGACCTGGCCCGGCTGGCGCTGCTGACCCCGCAGACGGTCAGCATGATCGTGCGCAACCTGATGAAGGCCGGCCTGGTCATCCGCAAGCCGCATGACCATCATGGCCGGATCCAGCATCTTGCCCTGACCGAAGCGGGCGATGCGCTGCTGCAGAACGCCAGGGAGCGGATGCAGGGGATCGAAGCGGCGATGTCCCGCGCGCTGTCGGCCGCCGACGAGCAGACCCTCCGCCGCTGGCTGGTCGCGACGGCAACCGGAGCGGACTGAGGACAGCGCGGCATTCTCCTTTTTTGCGGAACCTTTCCCGGGCCAGGCTGTTAACGCTGTATCACCGCCCGGAACGGTCCGCTGCCCCGGCAGTCGGAACAGCGGTTTCAGGGTGGCGCATGATCCGAAGCGGTCTGCGAAACACGATAGATCGAAGGAGGAACAGTATGAAATCCCTGAACAATATTCTGGTCGCCGGCGTGAGTGCGATTGCCCTTTTGGCCGCCGCCCCCCTTTCCGCAGATGACAAAACGCCTGTAACCGGCAAGCGGATGCTGCCCCATAACAACATGAATACCGAGCCGCTCAACCCGCCTGGACCGGCCGGGCATCGGAATTCACCGGCCGCCGGCACGGGTCCCAACGCTGAGGCTCCGACCTCCGGCCCCGCCAGCAAGGTGGCTGTCGGCGCGATCGGTGCCGACTGGCTGCCGACGGACGATATTCCGGACAGCGATCTTGTCGGCGCCGATGTCGTGACCGCCCAGAACAAGGTCATCGGGCAGATTGCCCGCACCTCGGTTGTTGACGGCAAGACGTCCTATATCGTCGTGGTCGACGAGCATATGGGCATGGGCAGCCGCTCGATCGAAATCGCTGAAAAGAATGCATCGGTTTTCCGTAACCGCGCCGACCTGCACGAATACCGGATTGCGGTGGACATGGACGAAGACCAGGTCCGCAATCTCCCGGAATACAAGCATGGCGCCGTGAACACCATGGACCGCAAGGACATGAAACACGCCAAATAACGACGCGTTTACTGTTCACATGAACGGCAAACCGCCCTCACAGGCGGCGGAAGACGGCAGCGGGATGAAACACCCGCTGCCTTTTTCTTTGTGGACCCGGTCAGCCCATCGTGGCGAAAACTTTCGCCGTGACCTGCTGGGTCAGCGGTTCGCCCGCAAGCCAGCGTTCGAATTCATCGAGGGCGAGGGCGGACAGACGCGGGCATTCATCACCGACCGTGCCGCCGACATGCGGGCTGACCAGCACATTGGGCAGGTCCCAGAGCGGTGAGCCGTCGACCGGCGGTTCCGGCATGGTGACGTCGAGCAGCGCGGTCAGGTCGGGCCGCGCCCGCATCACGCGGATCAGGTCTTCCTCCACCACCTGCGCGCCGCGCCCGGTATTGATGAAACTGGCGCCGCTGCGCATGGCGGCGAAATGC
>CAXBEC010000580.1:0-2577 GCA_963974145.1 uncultured Alphaproteobacteria bacterium
AGTGGCGGATGGAATCCAGCAGGTATTGTATGGAAATCAGTGCGGTGCCGATGACGATGGACGTTTTCAACGGCCAGATGGGCAACTGGATAACGCCCCATTCCTGTTCGTTCATGCCGTAGGACCGGATTGCATTGGTATAGGCCGCATAGGTGCACCAGGCGAAGAACAGCGCGCCGACGAACAGCACGAAAATATACAGCCCGTGCTGCAGCCCGAGGGGCAGGTGGCGGGTCAGCAGCGTGACCCGGATATGGCCGCGTTTGTACTGGGTATAGGCGAGGGACAGAAAGACGATCAGCACCAGCCCCGCCTCGGTCAGCTCGAATGACCCCTGTACCGGGGCATTGAAAAACTTTCGGGTCAGGACGTTGGCGTCGATCAGCCACATGATCGAAAACGTCACCGTTCCCGCGATCACGGCAAACCACGTTACCAACCGGCCATAGGCCCGGTAAACGCGTTCAAAACTATCGGTCATATTTGAATCCTGCCGGCAGGCCGGTTGCAAAAGGGGCCGCCCCCGCCGGGTATCCGGCAGGGGCGGTGTTGCAGGACGGCTTAATCGAAGTTGAAGTATTCAGCCAGTTCCGCCGCGGGCAGGCCGGACTTGCTGGCGCGGTCGATCCAGTCCTGGCGAATCTTCTGCACGTCATCGCTCTGGACGGCCTTGGCGACAGCGGCGGCCGGGAACGGCATGATCTTGACGCCCTTGGTCTTCCACTCGGCCTTGATCTCGTCCGTCAGATTGCTCAGGACGTTGACGTAATGGACGACGTATTCCTTGCCCAGCCCGACGAGGATCGCCTTGGTCTGGTCATCAAGGGAATCGAAGCTGTCCCGGTTCATGGCGATGAAATGGCCCCAGTTGGCGCCGAGCTGTACCTTTATGTAGTACTTCGCCACTTCCTCGAAGCGCCAGCCGCGGGCCAGCGTCACGCCGGTCGGCGTGCAGTCCAGAATGTTACGCTCCAGCGCCTCATAGGCGTCGCTGGTCGTCATCGATACGGGCGTGGCGCCAAGCTGCTCGATCAGGCGCGGCAGGGCATGGCCGTAACTGCGGATACGCAACCCCTTCAGGTCTTCCGGGCTGTTGACCGGCTTGACGCACATGATCCCGTAATCTTCCAGCGGGCGCCAGGCGATGATCTTGCTATTGTACTTCTGCATTTCCGCATCGAACTGCGGATACTTCTCGTACCATTCGATGAGCTTCTGGCCGAGTTCGATTTCCGAATGCGGCTGCGGCGAGAAGAAGGTGACGACCCCGTTGAGCAGGAACTTGTCCTGGAAATAGGGTACCACGATATCGCCAAGGTCGCCGATGCCGGTTTCGATCGCATCGGGAACTTCCTTCACCTGGGCGACGCTGCCGCCCCAGAAGACCTTCATCGTGTGCTTGCCGCCGGTCCGCTTGGCGAACTCGTCGACGAACCACTGCAGCGTCTGCGAATGGGCATCGTTCGCCGCCTGCGGCTTGAAGGTAACGTATTTCAGTTCCTTGGCACTGGCACTTCCGGCCATGACCATCCCGGCCATCGCCGCCGCGCTGGCGAGCAGCGCGAGTTTCTGTCGAATTTGCATTATTCTCTCCCGAATTGGCCGGATTCCCGGCGGTATTTCACCCACGTCTCCGCAGTCCGGGCCATATCCCCCCCGGTGCGATTTCTGAACCTGTAAGGTTAACAGGGACCAAATTCTGGCTGAACTGCGCCGTGCGCGCAACCCATGCTCCGGCGGCTATACGGTGAACGGTTATTGCGCGAGATATCCCCCGTCCACGGCCAGTTCCGCCCCCGTGATATAGGACGCGTCGTCGCTGGCGAGGAACAGGTTGGCATTGGCGACTTCCTCGATGCGGCCTTCGCGGCCCATGGGAATGGCGGACATCATCTTGGCGCGGATCACCGGGTCGGCGGTCTGCTGTGATGTCCGCATCGGCGGCATCACGCCGGGATGGACCGAATTGACGCGGATGCCGTCGCGGGCGAACTGTACGGCGGCCGATTTGGTGGCCGTCCGGATCGCACCCTTCGCGGCGTTATAGCCCATATGCACGACCCGCTGGCCAACGACGCCGGATATCGACGAGATATTGACGATGGAACCGCCGCCCGCCTTCTGCATGGTCGGGATCACGGCGCGCATGCCCAGGAACACACCGCCTGCATTGACATGCATCTGCTGGTTCCAGGAGTCGATGTTGAGCAGGTCGGGTGTGCTGCCGCTGATGCCGGCATTGTTGACAAGGATATCGAGCCGCCCAAAAGCCGCCAGCGTTTCCGCGACGACGGCGGCCCAATCCGCCTCGCTGGTCACGTCGAGTTTTTGGAATATCGCCTCTCCGCCGGATGCGGCAACTTCCGCTGCGACGGCCTTGCCTTCCTGTTCCATCAAATCGGCGACAACGACCTTCGCCCCTTCGCGCGCAAACAGCCGCGCCGTCGCCGCGCCCATGCCCGATGCCGCCCCGGTAACGATGGCCACCTTGTCCTTCAGACGCATGATATCTCCCTCCCTGTATGTTCCGGTTGGCGTGATTTCCTATCCTTGTGCCGCCGGCAGTTTTTCCTTCGG
>CAXBEC010000581.1:0-2566 GCA_963974145.1 uncultured Alphaproteobacteria bacterium
TTGATTGCGTGGTCGAGTTGCGCAAACTTTCCTGCATCCGGACCAGATGGCCGCCAGAGATGTGCCCGGTTTCATGCGCGATGACGCCGATCACCTGGCTGGCATCATCTGCGCGCATCAGCAGCCCCGTATTCATGAACAGGCGCTGGCCCCCGGCCACGAAAGCGTTTAGGGTTGGGTCGTTGACGATATGGATGGAAATATCGTTGGCCTGCAGACCGGCAGCTTCGAACAATGGTGCGGAATAGACCCGAATCGTGTTTTCAATCTCCGTATCACGAATGATCGAAATATTCTTTGCGAAAGCCTGACCGGACAGCGTAATCAGGGCGATGCATAAATACGCAACAAAGCCAGTCACCGCCTTTGGAACACGAATGCGCTTCAATGTCTTACAACTCCTTCGACGCCGCACAATAACTGGGGTCAGGAAGCATCGCAATCAAGGTATCGCCGTGCTTGCTGCCACCGCCATGCTGACCGCCTGTGGGGGCGGAAGTGATTCCGCGGACAATCCCGGCATACTGGCAACGGTATTCGGCCCGGGCGAGGAGAAGCAATCAACCCGCTCGCAATTGATTGAGTCCGATCTGGTATTCTTTGGCGTTGTCGCCGCGGATGAACCCGTCGCCGCCCAAGCCGCGGAGGAAGTCCTGAAATATGGCGGTACGGCGGCCGATGCTGCTGTTGCGCTGGCGCTGACACTTGGCGTGACGATGCCTTCCATGGCCAGTCTGGGCGGCGGCGGCGTCTGCGTTGTGCATGATCCGGGGAAACCGGATACCGAGGTGATTGATTTTATCGCACCCCCCGGATCGCCCGTCGCCGGCGCCGACAGGCCAAGCGCTGTGCCAACGATGCTGCGGGGCCTGACGGCGTTGCATGCCCGCTACGGGCGGCAGGATATCCGGACCCTGCTTGCCAGCGCCGAAAAGCTGGCTCGGTTCGGCTTCGTCGTATCGCGGGCCTCGGCGCGGGATTTCCAGCTTGCGGCGCAACCGCTGTTCAATGATCCGGCCGCGCGCGCCATTTTTGCACGGGCCGATGGGCGCGCGCCGGCGGAAGGGGACAGGCTTGTTCAGCCCGACCTTGCGAATACGTTTTCGCGCCTGCGCACGGATGGGGTCGGCAGCTTCTACAAGGGGCCGTTCGCGGCGAAAATCGTTGATGCGGTAAAAGCATCGGGCGGTACACTCACGCTCGATGACCTGTCGGGTTACCTGCCTGTCTGGCAGCCGGCGTCCCTCATCCCCTATCAGGACCAGGTTCTGGCATTCGCGCCGCCACCGGCGGGTGGCGGCGTTGGCGGCGCGCTGATGTGGCATATGCTGGCGTCCGGCGACCGCTACCGGAATGAAACGGAAGACGGTCGGGCGCATTTGCTTGTCGAGGCGTCAAAACGCGCTTTTGCGGCGCGCGACCGCTGGATTTACGGGGCGCAGGGGGCTGTGCCACCCGAATCCTATACGGATGCGGCCATCGCCGAAAAACTCATGAGCGGCTTTGATGCACGGCGGGCGACGCCCGCTTCCAGCATCATGCCGGGGCGGCCGGCAACCCCGGAAAACCCGTCCGGGACCGGATTCGTGGTGGTTGACCTGGTCGGGCAGGCGGTGGCCTGCTCGTTGACCAATTACAATTTCTTCGGAACGGGCCGCGTTGCGCCGGGAACCGGAATACTGGTCTCGGCCGCACCGGGAGAAGGGGACCGGAATGCGCTGTCACTGGGCCCCGTTGTGGTTTTTGAACAGGGGTATCGCAGTTTTCGCCTTGCGATTGCCGGGGCCGGCGGGGCTGCGGCAATGACCGCGACAATGTCCGTTCTGGCGGAATCCCTCCTCGGTGAATTCACGCTGGAAAAGGCGGTGCAGAAGCCCCGAATTCATCATGGTGGCCTGCCGGATGTTGTGCTGGCGGAAGAATCCGTTTCCCAGTCGGTGGTCGCCGGGTTGCGCGGAAAAGGCAATGAAGTGGTGAGCGTGCCATCGCTCGGGCGCCTGAACGCGGCGGAATGCCCGCTGGGCCTGGATGCCGCGATTGAGGAAATAGCCTGTTTTGTGAATTCCGACCCGCGGGGATTCGGCCTGGCCGCAGAGGCGGAACGGTGAGCCCGCAGCAGGCAGGCGCGCGCCAATGACCCTGAAAGTATCCGCGCGCGCTACCGAAATTCCACCGTTCTTTGTCATGGAAGTCATGCGGGCCGCGCATGAACGCGAGATGTCGAAGCAGGCCGTCTTCCACATGGAGGTCGGCCAACCCAGCACCGGCGCGCCGGAAGGCGCCTTGCAGGCCGCGGAAGCAGCGTTGCGCAACCAGCGGCTGGGCTATACGGACGCATTGGGCGTGCCTGAACTCCGCTCCGCGATTTCCGGCTGGTACCGGACATATTACGGGCTGGACGTCGCCGCGGAGCGGATTGTTGTGACGACAGGCTCGTCCGGAGCCTTTGTTCTGGCTTTCCTGGCGGCGTTTGATGCCGGCGACAGGGTTGCGCTGGCGGCACCGGGATATCCCTGTTATCGCAACATCCTTTCGGCGCTTGGGATCCAGCCGGTCTCGCTCATGA
>CAXBEC010000582.1:0-2557 GCA_963974145.1 uncultured Alphaproteobacteria bacterium
GCCGCCGACAGTCCGAACCCGTTTGTACCGATTATCATGCTTACCAGTAACACCTCACGGAAGCGGGTTATGGAAGCGCGCGACGTGGGGGTGACCGAATTTCTGGCAAAACCGATTACGGCCAACGGGCTGTACACCCGCATCGCCACGATTGTCGAGCATCCTCGCCAGTTCGTCCGCACGTCCGTGTATTTCGGGCCGGACAGACGCCGTACGATCAAGGATTTCATGGGTATGGACCGGCGTGGCGGCGACAATGATGACGATTGAGGGTCAGGCGTTGCCCGAAACCGGATTTGCATATACCGGCGACAGCAGGCTATTTGATGCCTTGAGCCGGAATTTTATTCCCGAAAGAGCACAATATGGCTGAAACTCCAGAACTGGGACGCGATGGCAAGCCCAGAGCGGTTGCCGAAATTGTCGAGGTCCCCAATACAATTCGCCGAAAAGTGAGCGGCAGCGGTCCCCTCAGCAAGGAAATGCTGTCGCGCGCCGAAAACGTTATCGTCGAACATGGCGACGGATATATCGAGCGGGCACAAACCCAGCTCGATGTGCTGCTCATGACGGTTCAGGAGGCCAAAGCCGACCCGGGAAACCGATCCGACGCTTTCGACAGGATTTTTCTGCTGTCCCACGACCTCAGGGGCATGGGTGCGACATTCGGCTACAATCTGGTGACCACGATCGGCGCATCGCTCTGCAACTTCATAGAAGCGGTGAACGAATACGACAACGATGCGATGGAAGTTGTCGGCGCCCATGCGGATGCGCTGCGCGCCATCATCGGCAATGATGTGAAGGGTGATGGTGGACCGGTCGGATTGGAACTGGTCCAGAGCCTCGCGCTGGCCGTGGAAAAAGTGGCCCCCCCGCCGCCGCCGGAACCGGAACGAACCAGACCGGCGTAGCGACGCCGTCGGCTCAGGACGCGGTCATTGCCGGCATTTGCGGCGACAGTCGGCCGCCGCAACGCACCGGACAGACCGTTGTCGCCAATCCTGTCTGCGAATCCGTTTCGACGAACACCCCGCACAGCGTCGCCTCGCCATCCGCCGGCTTCAGCCGCTCACGCGGCAGTTTCCGCAGGAAATTATTGATCGACCCCTGCTTCTCCATCCCGATGACAGAATCGTAATCGCCGCACATTCCCGCATCGGTCTGATAACCCGTCCCGCCAACGAGGATATGCGTATCTGCCGTCGGTACATGCGTATGCGTGCCCACGACCAGGGACGCGTGCCCGTCGCACACATGCGCCAACGCCATCTTCTCGCTCGTCGCCTCACCGTGAATATCCACAATGACCGCGTCGAAGCCGCTTTTCTTCGGCGCGCCGGGCGGTAATTCCGCCTGGATGGCCGGGAACGGATCGTCCAGCAGTTCCATGAACAGCCTCGTCATGACGTTGATGACCTTGATCCGCCTACCCGCGCCATCGGTATACACAAAGGCCCCCCTGCCCGGGGTCGCGGGTGGAAAGTTCGCGGGGCGCAGCAGGCGGGTGTCCTGATCCATCAACGGAATGATTTCGCTCTTGTCCCAGGAGTGGTTGCCGCCGGTAATCACGTCAACGCCGGCGGCAAACAGCTCATCGCAAATTTTTCCCGTAAGACCAAAGCCATGTGCCGCATTCTCACCATTCACAATGACGAAATCGAGCCCGAGTTGCCGCCGCAGAGCCGGCACGTGTTCGATCACGGCCTCCCGGCCCGACCGGCCAACGATATCGCCACAGAACAAGATTTTCATGCCGGCTCCTGCCGCAGTTTCGGTTTTCGCACCATGGCTATGGCCGCGGTTTCGGTAAGCACCCAGTCAAGCGGAGCATCATGGTCGCCACAGGGCACCGTCGGGCATTCCTGCGCCGCATAGGCGATACCGACGGCCAGTATACGCTTGCCAGCACGCAGCCCCGCCAGTGTGCGATCATAATACCCGCCACCATACCCCAGGCGGCCACCGGCACGATCAAAGGCCAGCAGCGGCACCAGCAGCATATCCGGTTCGATCACGGGCGCCGTGGATTTCGGCTCGGCAATGCCGAAGGGGCCGGAATCCATAGGATCATCGGGTTGCCACTGCCTGAACTCCAGTGGTTGCCCGCGCCCCGGCACGACCGGCAGCGCCATTTCAAGACCGCGCGCCCCCAGCGCCTTTAACAACGGCATGACATTGGCCTCACCGCCGATGGGCCAAAAGCCGGAAACGGCAGATACCCATCCCATGTCGCCAATACGGTCGGCAAGATCGCTGTATCGCGCGCATAGCGCATCGCCGATGTCGTTATCGCGCGCAACGGCGTCGCGCCGCGCTGTCGCCGTCCGGCGCAGTTGATTTTTCTGTTCGGAAAGCGATGTCATCACGTCCAGGCATTATGAAGCGTCGGGCGACGGCATCGCCGGAAAGTAAGCGGACGGCGCCACCTCAGCCGTGAGTCCAGTCAATTCCTCAAGGACCTAGGTTACTAGGTGGGCACCGCGTGACAGGACCAAGATCCTGCCAGAGACAGCTCCCGATGAGAAATTATCGCCCCTGGGAAATGGTGACTACA
>CAXBEC010000583.1:0-2547 GCA_963974145.1 uncultured Alphaproteobacteria bacterium
AAATCTCCCTGCACCCGGATCAGCGCGGGCACGACGAACAGCACCAGCAACGTCGTGACCATCAGCCCGAAGACCAGCGTCACCGCCATGGGAATCAGGAACTGCGCCTGCAGGCTGCGTTCGAACAGCAGCGGGGTCAGCCCGCCCATTGTGGTCGCCGAAGTCAGGATCACCGCACGCAGCCGGTCCTGTGTGCCGGCGACAATCGCCTGTTCCATTTCCTCCCCTTCCGCGATGCGCTCGTCGATGCGGCTGACCAGGATGATTGAATCGTTGATAACGATGCCGGACAGGCCGACCAGCGCCATCATGCTCAGAATGGTGAGGTCGTAACCCAGCAGCCAATGCCCCAGTGTCGCACCGACAAATCCCAGCGGAATAATCGTCAGCACCGCCAATGGCCGGAAATAGCTGGAGAATACCCAGGCCAGAATGATGTAGATTCCGATCAGCCCGATAATCGCGCCGGCCCGCATATCGCCCAGGGTTTGTGCCTGTTCTTCCGCCTTGCCCGCGAAGCTGACCGAAACGCCATGGCGGGCGGCGATATCGTGGATGCCGTCATTTTCCAGCGCCGCCAGCACCTTGTCGGTCGATGTGAGCTGTTCCTCGACATCGGCAGTGATGGCAACCTGCCGCACGCCGTCTTCGCGCAGCACCTGCGAGAAACCGCGTTTGTCGGTTTGCGAGACGATCTCGTCCAGCAGCACCTCGGCGCCACCGGGTCCGCGAAGGTACAGGCCTTCCAGACTCGCCGTGTCCTCGCCACCGCGCGGGAACCGGACGCGGATCGTGACTTCCTCGTCGCCGCGGGCAAACCGCTTGGCGACCGAACCTTCGAAGGCATCGCGCACCTGCCGGCCGACGCTTTCGGTCGTGAATCCCAGTGCCCGTCCGGTTGGCGTGACCTCCAGCACGGTTTCCGGCTTGCCATAGGGAAGGTTGTCGGAAATCGATTCGACTCCGGGATATTCGGCCAGCAGCGCCTGGGTTTCCTTTGAGGCGGTCTTGAGCGATTCCAGGTCATTGCCGGACAGGCGGATATCCACCTCGCGCCCCGGCGGGCCACCCTGCGCGGAACGGATGGTCAGGAATTCGAGCGCAGGCAGCAGCTTCGCCCGCTCGCGCCAGGCATCAATGATTGTATTGGTACGGATATCGCGCTGGTCCGACGCCGCCAGTTCGACCGCCACGCTGCCGACATGATCGCCGCTGGCGGAAAACCCGGCACCCTGCTGGCCGCTGGGCGCCCCGACCTTGACCAGCACCATGCGGACCAGCCCGCCCGCGCCGCCGGACAGCTCCTGCTCCGCTTCCATCAGGCTTTCTTCCAGCCCTTCCAGCATTTCCAGGGTGCGCGCGCGCGGCGAACCGGCAGTGAACTGGACATTGGCATAGATCGTGTCCGCCTCGGGCGAGGGAAAGAAGGTGAACCCGACACGCCCGCCGGCAATCAGCCCGATACTGAGCAGCAACCCGCCGAGGGCGACCGACAGGGTCACGTAACGCCAGTTGACCGCCAGTTTCACCCAGGACCGGAACGGCCCGTCCCGGAACCGGTCGAAATTCCGGTTGAACCACAGCCGCGCCCGCCAGGGCTTGCCGCCGCCCGGTTTCAGGGCGCCGCGCATATGGCCCGGCAGCACGAAGAAACATTCCACCAGGCTGGCCAGGATCACGGCGATGATCACCAGCGGGATGGCCCGGATGATCTGGCCGATGATGTCGGAAATGACCAGCAGCGGAATGAAGGCCGCAATGGTGGTCAGCGACGAACTGAAGACCGGCGCCGCCATGCGCTGCGCGCCTGTTACCGCGGCTTCCAGCGGCTTCATGCCGGTGCCGGCGCGCGCCGCCGAATGCTCGCCGACCACAATGGCGTCATCGACGACGATGCCCAGCGCCATGATCAGACCGAACAGGCTGATCATGTTGATCGACTGGCCGGTCATCTGCATCACTGCCATGGTGGCGAACAGCGATGTCGGGATGCCCATCGCGACCCAGAACGCGGTCGGCGTATTCAGGAAGATGAACAGAATCGCCAGTACCAGGATCAGCCCGCCGCCGCCATTCACCAGCAGCAGGTCGATACGGCCGCGGATCAGGTCCGCCTGCACGTCGTATTGCTCCACGCGCAGGTTGGGCGGCAGGGTCGGCAGGATTTCGGCCAGGTAGTCATCCACCTTCTTCGCCACGACCAGCGCATCGGCGGTGGTCGAACGCTGGACGTTGAGATCGATCGCCTGGAAGCCACGCCGCAGGGCAGTCTCGCCGCCATCCTCGAACCGTTCGCTGACCTGCGCGATATCCCGCAGCAGGATCTTCTGGCCGTTCTCCAGCGCCCGCACCTCGATCCGGCCAAGCCCCAGCGCATCCTTGCGCTCGCCGACACTGCGGATCTGGCGTTCCGCCGACCCGGTGGTATCGCCCGATGGCAGGTCCTGCGAGGTTTCCCGGATCCGCGCCGCAACATCGCCGAGGGTCAGGTCCGTTTCCAGCAGGGTTTCGGGCGGAATCTCCACCCAGATTTCGTCGTCCCGCGCG
>CAXBEC010000584.1:0-2541 GCA_963974145.1 uncultured Alphaproteobacteria bacterium
TTCCCTTTCTACCAGGGCGACAAGGCTCGGCATGCTCATGCCGGTGAACCGGGCAATGGACGTTTCCGTATCGAGCGGATAACCGCTGGCGGTAAGCTGTTCGGCGATAATCCTGTTGAACAGCACCTCGCTGTCCACCAGCACGCCATCGCAGTCGAAGATGACCAGGGTCATGATGCGATCCCCCGCTTTCGGCGAAACATATCGCAGGATGCCAGAAGCGCGCCACCGACGATCAAGCTGCAGGCCATCAGCACAATGCCGCTGGCCGGGGCCTCGCCGAACGCGATCAGAAGCAGGGTCGAAATCAGCGGCGCGAAATAGGCAAAGACGCCGAGCGCGCGGATATCGCCATGCTTCATGCCCACATCCCAGACAAAGAACGCGGCCCCCACCGGCCCGAGACCAAGGCCAAGGACAGCGAGCCATTCACCGGTATCCGCCGGCCAGACCGTTTCCTCGAACACCAGATGCGCCGCGCATCCCAGGATCGCCACCGCGGCGCAAAACAGGCCCACCGTATCGGTCGGAACGGCCGCAAAACGGCGGCTGAGGACGGAATAACCGGACCAGGTCAGCGCGCTGGCCATGGCCGCCATATAGCCCGGGGCGAATTCGGACCGGAACCCGATACGGCCGCCATCGGTCACAAGCAGGACGCATCCGACCAGCCCCGCAAGGGCACCGGCCGCGTGCCACCAGCGCAACCGTTCCCCCGGCAGCAACGCTGATAAGATGACGATCAAGACCGGCCAAAGGTAATTGATCAGGTTCGCTTCGACCGCCGGCGCATTGCGCAGCGCCATGAAATAGAAAAAATGGAACCCGAACAGCCCCATGACACCGAACAGCCATACGGGCCAGCCGTGGCGCATGTGGCTGCGGATGTCTTCGCCGCGGACGATCCATTTTACCAGGGCCAGCGCAAAGGCAACCGTGAACGACATGGCGACAAGCTGGAAGGGCGGCACCTGGCCCGTCCAGGCCGTGAACAGCGCCAGCAGGCCCCAAAGCAGCACCGCCGTGGAGCCGATAACCGTCGCCCGGGCCGCAGATACGTTCACCGCGAGGCTGCCGACATCCGGATCGCACGCGCGGTTTCCTTCCACAGGTTATATTCTTCGATTTCGTCCAGCCCGACCCAGCGCACGCCCATCGCGTCGTCGCCCGCGACCGGCGTGCCGGACTGCCATTCGGCGGTAAAATCGACCAGCGTGTATTGCAGGCGGATGCGCCCCTCATCGTCACGGGCGATGGTGTCGAACACGTCGATCAGGCCTTTGACCTCGATTTCAACACCGGTCTCCTCGCGGATTTCCCGCGCCGCCGTCTCGCGGACCGTTTCCCCCAGTTCCTGCGCGCCGCCCGGCAGGCTCCACGACCCGCGGCGCGGCGGTTTGCCCCGCTGGATCAGCAGGAACTTGTCGTCCCGCCAGACAACGACGCCCACGCCAACCATCGGCCGTTCCGGATATTCACGCGACATGTCATTTTCCTTTTCTGCGCTGAACCCTTTACACGCCGCGGCATCGGATCACAACTTTGCCGATACAGGCGCCGCAGGATAGAATACCGCCAGCCTCAGGGTGCATTCGACACCCGAAGAAAACTGAAGAACGGGATATGGAAATGGAATATCGGAATCTTGGCCGCAGCGGTCTGATGGTCTCGCCGCTTTGCATCGGCACCATGCTGTTTGGCGGCCTGACCAACAAGAAGACCGCCGACGCGATCCTCGGCTCGGCGCGGGACGCCGGAATCAACTTTATCGATTCGGCCAGCAGCTATACCGGCGGCAAGTCGGAAACCATGGTCGGCGAACTGCTGAAGAAGGACAGGGATCAATGGGTCCTGGCGACCAAGGGCGGCTCGCCGCTGGGGCCGGGGCCGTATGACCGGGGGATCAGCCGCAAGGCCCTGATGAAATTCCTTGATGACAGCCTGACGCGGCTGAAGACCGACTATATCGACCTTTACTACCTGCACAAGGACGAGGAAGACAGGGGGCTGGAGGAAACCGTCGCCACGGTTGGCGACATGATCCGTTCCGGCAAGATCCGCTACTGGGGCATTTCCAATTATCGCGGCTGGCGGCATGCGGAAATTGTGCATCTGGCGGACAAGCTCGGCGTTCCCCGCCCGGCCGCCAGCCAGCCCTATTACAACGCCATGAACCGGATGCCGGAAAACGATATCCTGCCGGCCTGCGCCCATCACGGCATCGGCGTCGTCCCCTATTCGCCGCTGGCGCGCGGGGTGCTGACGGGCAAATACGACCCGAAAGCGGCGCCGGACAAGGATTCACGGGCCGGCCGCGAAGACCGGCGCATGATGGAAACCGAATTCCGCCGCGAATCGCTGGAAATGGCGCAGAAGATCCGCAAGCATGCGGAGAAGCGCGGCATGACGGCGGTTTCCTTCGCCTTCCTGTGGATCCTGCACAACTCGATCATTACCGCCGCCGTGGCGGGACCGCGCACGCTGGACCACTGGAAGTCGTATCTCGACATCTTCAACCACGAATTCACCGCCGAGGACGAA